>JAOZRQ010000266.1 GCA_029940115.1 Desulfobacterales bacterium | reverse complement strand
TTGTAGTTCCGCCTTTAGGCGGTCTCGCACCGCCTAAAGGCGGAACTACAAACTGGTCCCGAACAAACATTATGTTGAAATCTCTATCAATCTTCAATTTACACGGGATAAAAAATGAAAATTCGCACAAAATTGTTGCTTAATGCCCTGATTTCAACATTGTGCCTGCTGATTGTGGGGGGAATAGGCTGTTTTTTCACAGAAAAGGTCGCGGACATCTCCATGGCCATTGTGGAGACTGAGGCGATTCCGATCATCACCATCAATCACATAGAGAAGCATGTGTGGGAAATTATGATCCGTTCCATTATCCATGCCGGTGTCACAGAACCTGAAAAGATGGAGAGGATTGAACAGGAAATCAATGGGTTGAAGATCGAACTGATCCAAAATTTGAAAACCTATGAGGAAGACATGGATAAAGATGCTTCACTCGCTTCTTCCTCATGGATGGGGGAGTTCCGAAACGAATGGAAATCCTTTAAGCATGTCCATCGCGAGGCCCTGGAACTCAGCCGGGATTACGCCAAGGAAAACGCACTTCAACTACTCATTGGGAAAGGAGAGGAGAGTTATGAAAGAATACGGCTTCTCCTTGACTCCAATGTTGAAAGACATCGGGACCAGATGACCACACTCAGCAAGGATGCGAATCTGTCCCATAACCATGCAATGATATGGATTGCAGCATTTACCTTGCTTATCGGATGTGCGGTGCTGGCATGGGGTGTCTTCATTATCCGTTCCATCGGTCGGGCCATCCTCCATACCCGGGAGACGGTCAAAAAGATTGCCGAAGGGAGGCTCACCGTCCGGTGGCGGTTGAGATCCAAGGACGAACTCGGAGAACTCGGAAACGCATTGAACCTCATGGCTGAAAGCCTTGAGGAGAAGGCCGCCATCGCCGACAGGATTGCCGAGGGGGACCTGACCGGTGAGGTGAAGCTCCGATCCCGGGGAGACATGCTAGGCAAATCCCTCCGGAAAATGACATACAGCCTCAGAGAGATCCTCGGACAGGTTAGAGAGGTGTCGGAGCAGGTGGGACTAGGATCGGAGCAGACATCCATATCAAGCCATTCCCTCTCCCAGGGCGCATCAGAGCAAGCCGCATCCCTTGAAGAGGCGAGCAGTTCCATGACACAGATTGAGGCCCAGACCCAGACAAATGCGAGGAACGCCTCCAAAGCCAGTGATTTGGCGGGCCAAGCCCGGGGTGCCGCGGAAAGAGGGGCAAAAGGGATGGATAAAATGACCGCGGCCATGGAGATGATCAGTGAAGCGAGCCAAGCCATCGCCAAAATCATAAAGGTGATTGATGAGATCGCGTTCCAGACCAACCTGCTGGCTCTGAACGCGGCTGTGGAAGCGGCGAGAGCCGGCCGGCACGGAAAAGGCTTTGCCGTGGTGGCCGAAGAGGTGCGAAATCTTGCGGGCCGCAGTGCAAAAGCGGCCAAGGAGACCGCGGATCTCATTGAAAGTGCTGTCCAGAAGGTGGAAAACGGAAATGAGATTGCCAAGCAGACCGCAGACGCATTGGCCCGAATCGTGGAATTTTCATCCCGGGTTGCCGAATTGGTGGAAGATATATCGGTTGCGTCAAACGAACAGGCCGGGGGGATCGGCCAAGTCAACCAGGGACTCGGTCAGATTGATCAGGTCACCCAGCAGAACGCGGCCAATGCAGAGGAGACCGCGTCCGCGGCAGCGGAGCTGTCGAGCCAAGCGGCCCAACTCCGACAGGTGCTCGCACAGTTCACCTTGGGGAAAAAAGGGGAGGCATCCGCGGGCATCGGACAGCCCCAGAGCAAGGCTCTCTCCGAAAAGAAAACGGTTCCGTCCTTGAATCAAAATGGGCAGGAGACCGAGGCAAATCTGGAGGATCAGAACGGGCTGGATGAGGATGAATTCATAGATTTTTGAATGATTCAGGAAGAGTGCGGAGCAAGTATTCAGTGAAACTCGTCGAATTCGCCCCTCATGTTCGGTTCGAATTGACAATCAGCGGAAGTGAAATGACGGGAGATGACATCCATGTCCGAACTTGAGAGAATTCTGACTGAATACGCATCATTTGAGACCAAAGTCAGGAAGATGAACGCGGCGTTATGCGGACCTTATTGTGGCGTATGTACGGATATCTGCTGCAAGCCTCATTTCTGCCAAGAAGCCATTGATATCCCTTTTCTTTCGCTCCTGCGTGAGCGATTTTGCGGGCACCTCCGCTACAGCAAGGCGCATGGATGGCTGACCCGGACCGGATGCGCGCTTTCTGTGGGCCGGCCGCCAGTCTGCTATGAATTCTTTTGTGACACAGTTATGCTGGCACAGGGCAATGGCACCCGAAAATATGGGTTCACAGTTCTGTCCCGTCTGCTTTCCCATATTGGAAGAATCGCTCCGGGCCGGGGACATCTGGTTGAAATCATGAATCTGGAGGACCTTCTCAACCTCAGATATTCTCGTTTCAAGAAACGATTGTTCCAAGCGGAAACCGCGTTTGAGACGCTCCGATCCTTTTTTGAGAAAGAGGTGATGGATGATAAAATGATCTTTGATCTGTCGAAAATAGAGTTTTTAAGATGATGTTTGTACAGGACAAAAATTCGGAAATGGGCGAGAAACCCGGCTTTCCCAGACGGGCCGACTCCCCAACTGCAAGAAAAAGCCGGGTTTCTTGTCCTGTACACAGAATGGAAAGTTGCAAATTACGTTAATTTCATATCAATCTAAGGAGGTTATTGAAGATGGACAAGTATGTATGCACGGTTTGTGGTTATGTTTATGATCCCGAAGCCGGAGACCCGGACAACGACGTGGATCCCGGAACAAAATTCGAAGATCTGCCGGATGATTGGACCTGCCCGGTCTGTAGCGTGTCAAAGGATGACTTTGAAAAAGAGGAGTAATCGGTGAAGCTGATCCAGAAGGAACTTGAGGCCATGAAGTTTGAGATGGTGGACTCGGGGATGAAGATTCAGTATGTGCCGGACAAGGCAGGCTTGGCCGCGTGTTCGGAATTCGGCAGGGAAATCGGAAGGGCCATCGGCGGATGAAGATGCCTGTTGTCGAACTCAGCGAATGTATTCTGTGCGGCGTGTGCGAGGAGGTCTCCCCATCGGTGTTCAGTCTCGACATGGGGTATGTCAATGTGGCGGAGTTGTCGGCATATCCGGAGACGGAGGTGGATGAGGCCATAAAGAACTGCCCCGCGGACTGCATCACTTGGGAGGAATCATAGAGATTTGAAGGATGCCAGTTTTTTCAATCGTCAAAGCTGTGTACAGGACAAAAAAAATGATTGAGGAAGGAAACCCGGCTTTTTCTCGCAGTTGGGGATCCTGCCTGTTTGGGAAAAAGCCGGGTTTCCCGCCCTTCTCGACTTTTTGTCCTGTACACAGTCGTCAAAGGTGATTCTCAATGGAATGGTATAGCAAGTCTCACGGAAGCGGACATATTGTCATGATCGGCGGGAATGAGGACAGGAGATACGACAAAGCGATCCTTCAACAAATGGTTGACATCAACAACGCCAAAACTGTGGCGGTGATTCCCACGGCCACCGATTATCCCCGGAAAACATGGGAAGCCTACAAGAGCGCGTTTCTCAGCTTGGGTGTGCATGAAGTCAATCTTCTGGATATCAGGTATCATGATGAGGCGGACCAGCCCGAACACTTGGAGATGACGGACGCTGCCGAACTGATTTTTTTTACTGGAGGGGATCAGGAAAGACTGGTCAACGTCCTGAACGAGACCGCGTTGATACAGAAAATAAAGATGAAAAATTTTGAAGGGGTCACCGTAGCCGGCACCAGCGCGGGGGCTTCCGCGGTGGGGAATCCCATGATTCTTGATGGAAACGGTGATCTCGGTTTCCAGAAGGGCGCGATAAAGGTCATGAAGGGGTTCGGATTTCTGGAAGGGATCGTGGTGGACACCCATTTCATGGAAAGGGGCAGAATCCCCCGGCTCACCCAGATATTGTCCGCGGGAGAGGCATCCATGGGCATCGGGATTTGTGAGGAGACCGGAATCATCCTCTCGCCGGACAACACATTTGAGGTGATCGGCAACAGGATTGTCACGATACTCGACAGCAACTCCCTGAGATTCACCAACTACCACCATATCGAAACAGAGGACCGTGTTGCGGTTGACGGGATCCGTCTTAGCTTTCTGACCCAAGGGATGACGTACTGTATGGAAAAGAGGGGCTTGCAGAAAAAAATGGGAACCTCGGAATTCTTCAAATCTCTTTCCATCAGAAAATCGGAGTTATTCAAACAGTTGGGCTTGTCGCTATAAGTTTGATGGTTGATGCATCAAGCATCAAGCATCAAACATCAAGCATCATCTACATAGGAGCGTTATGAAAGATTTTATCACTGACAAATTCTACTTTTACAACGGCCCGAACACCTATCTTGACCGGCGGGCCCTTGTTTTCAATCTCTGCTTGGCCCAAGGCCCGAGGGTCGAGTTTTATGAACCGCATGTCCTGAAGCAGTTTCCAGCCCTTGAAGGGGAGATCCCGGAAAGAGTCGCCGACCTTTTTGCCCAAGTTCTCGTCCAAGTCCTCAAGATGGACATTGATCTCTTTGTCAATGCGTATGACGTCAGCAGGGACGGAGAGGATTATGTCATTGCGGTGGAATACCTTGACAAGAACATGACTGAAGATGCGGTTTACTTGGTCAGGGACTGGTTCAGGACCATGACCGCTGAAAGGGAGTTTGATTTCCAAGGCGAATTCCTCAAGCTTCAGGAGGATTTCGACAAAACCCTCTATGGCGGGCCCACCATCTATTCCCTGATCGAGGCGGGACTGAAAAGGGGGATCCCGGTCAACTTCCTCTTTGAGGAGAACCAGTTTCAGTGGGGATATGGCAGGAAGCAGATCCGGGGGCGTTCCACAACTCTTCATGTGGACAGCATCAAGGACACCGAGTTCACCATGTTCAAGGACATGGTGAAGGATTTTCTGCTGATGTGCGGATTTCCCACCCCCATTGGAAAGAACTGCTTTACGGAAAAGGAGATCGTGGCAGAGGCGGAGGAACTCGGATATCCAGTGGTGGTCAAACCGCTTGCTGGCCATAAGGGACAAGGGGTCACCACCGGAATCACCTCTCCGGATGAGGCGATCGCGGCATTCAAGAAAATCCTCGACGCGGTCGGAGAGGAGGGGGATTCCGATTTTGACGGTGCTCTTGTGGAACAGCAAATATACGGCACGGATCATCGCCTTCTCGCAGTCGCGGGAAAGTTTGCCGCGGGGCTGGAAAGGGTTCCAGCTTATGTTGACGGAGACGGAACCGAAACGATTGAGGCGCTCATCGAGAAGGAGAACGCCACGGTTATCCGTCTCGACAATGCCCGGTCACCGCTGTGCAAGATCAAGATTGACGATGACCTGACGGAGTATCTGAAACTTCAGAACCTCACGATTGACTATGTCCCCCAGGCGGACGAGAGGGTCTATCTGCGGCGGGTGGCGAACATCTCGGCCGGCGGGGTCTCCATCAACGTGACCGACAAGGTTCATCCGAAAAATGTGAAGATGGTCGAGGATCTGGCAGGCTTTTTCAATGTCACCTGTCTCGGGATTGACGTGCTCGCGGAGGATATTTCCAAGCCCTGGGACGAGGGGAATTTCGGCATCATCGAGATCAACGCGGGTCCCGGGGTCTTCATGCACCTTGCCCCGGCCATCGGCGAATCCATAGATGTCCCAGGCCAGATCATCGAATCCTACTTTCCGCGTCCTGAGTGTTCCCGGATCCCCATCATCACCGGAAACCAGCTGACCCTCGGTTTTTGCAATCTCCTCTATGATCACCTTCGGGAAATCAACCCGGAGATCGGGTTCGGAAGTCTCACGGAAGAGGGGGTTTACTTTAACGGAGCGTTTTTCTGCAAGAACGCGGCTCACGACCAGAATGTGAAGATCCTTCTGAGAAACCCGAAACTCGATCTTGCCGTCGTGAATCACACCAAGGATAATATCCTCGACTATGGCACATTCCACGAAGGCGCGGATGTCGTGATTCTGGAACAGCCGGACTATGCCGCGGAGATGTTGGAACGGGATCTCTTGCCTGGCGGATGCCTAATGGAAGTCCTTGAAGACAAAATCCGTATCCCCAGAGGTGAGGATGAGGAGGCAGAGACGTATGACTACCCGTCTCCCGAAGATAAGGACGAGGTTCTGGCAAAGGCCGTGGGACCTGAGTTGAAGGCGCTGTTGGGGAAGTCTCAGGCAGTGCGTCCTTGACGCGGAGGAGGGATCCGTCATCACCTTCTCCGGTGATCACGCCATGACCCTGGACTCGCGGATCATCATCGGGAGGGCGGCCACTGGAACTACGACGTGACGGAGTTCGCCGACGGCCGGGTGGAGACCACGAAGACCACCGCGGAGGGGAACGCCACGACCTACACCGACCACACCGGATCATCCGGCGATTACGCGTCGGAGATCCTGAGCCCCTCGGGCGGGACCACCGGCTTCGACCGCTCCGCGGACGGGATGAGCGTGACCAAGACGCTTCCCTGCGGCACGGACCTCTCCTTCGAGTATGGGCTGAACCCGAACTTCCGGTTCCGATACCTGAGGAGGATGACCCAAGGCACGCCGTCCGGCCTGGAACGGGTCACGGAACGGCTGAGGACTTATGAGGACAGGGACGGGGATCATGTCACGGACAAGGCCGTCGAGACGGTGACGGTGGACGGAAGGGTCACGGTCCACGAGACGGACGACCTCGCGCACACCCGGACCCTGACTTCGCCGGAGAACAGGCAGGTGGTCACCAATCATGATGAGGACACCGGGCTGACGACACGGGTCCGGATCGCGGGGCTGCACGACACGGTGTACGACCATCACGATGACGGGCGGCTGAGGAGCGTCACGGTGGGGGACCGGGTGACCGGGTTCGTCCACGACATGGCCGGCGATCCGAGGAGCGTCACCGTGACCGACCCCGGGAATCGGACCATCGTGTACGAGTACGACGACATGATGCGCCTGAGGACCGTGCGCCGTCCCGACACCTCCGTCGTCAGCTTTGAGCACGACCGGAACGGGAACATGACCGTGCTGTTCCCGCCGTCGGAGGCCCGGCATGGGTTTGGGCACAACGGCGTCAACCTGAACGACGCATACGAGACGCCCCTGGAAAACACTTACAGCCATGTGTATGACAGGGCTGTGTACAGGACAAAAAGTTTGGGATGGCCGGCTTTTTTCCCGAACGGGCAGATTCCCCGACCGCCAGAAAAAGCCGGGTTTCTTTCCCTCAATCATTTTTTTGTCCTGTACACAGATGACAGGGATCGGCGTCTGAGGGAGAAACATTTCCCCTCCGGCAAGACGATCTCGCACATCTACGATCCCGCAAAGCTGGAGCGGATCGAGACGCCCGAGGGGAACGTGGTGTTCGGGTACGACGACTGCGGAGCCAAGGTGGTGAGCGTCACCAAGGGGGACGAGGCCATCGGGTATGACCATGACGGCGGCATCCTCACCTCCGAGACCCTGACCGGGACCCTGAGCCAGTCGCTCACCTACCACTACGACCAGAACGGGGACCTCGAGATCGACGGCATGAGCTACGCCGGGGCCAGAACCGACCATGGGTGGGACGACGACGGCCTGCTGACCGGATCCGGGAGGCTCACCATCACCCGGAAGCCGGAGAACGGCCTGCCCGAGAGCGTCACCGCCGGCGACCTCAGCCTGACCCGCTCCTTCAACGGACACGGGGAGACCGACGGCGAGACCGTTCATGTCGGCTCTGAGAACATCCTCTCATGGAGCATTGACGAGCGCCACCCAGACGGAAGGATAAAGCAGAGGACCGAGGATTCCTCGATCCATGCCTACGCTTACGACGACATGGGACGGCTCCTGACGGTCATGAAGGATGGTGTGCTGTCCGAGGAATATCGGTACGACGACTTCGGCAGGCGGGACTACGAGATGAGCGTGCCGAGGGGGATCGCCGGCAGGAGCCTCACATATGATGACGAGGACCGGCTGGTGACCGTCGGGGGCGTGGTGCATGAGCATGACGACGACGAATTCCTGGAGACGAAGACCGACGGAACCGAGGTGACGGAGTACGCCTATTCGTCCCGAGGCGAGTTGTTGCGGGTTGACCTGCCTGATGGAAGGCTGATCGAGTATGTCCATGACCCGCTGGGCCGACGCATCGCCAAGAAGATTGACGGCACTGTCATTGAGAAGTATTTGTGGCAGGGGCTGACACGGCTGTTGGCGGTGTACAATGCCGACGACACCCTGCGGATGCGCTTCGAGTACGCCGACGCACGGATGCCCGTCGCCATGGCGAGGGACGGGGCCACATACTATCTGGCATACGATCAGGTCGGCTCGCTGAAGGCCGTTGCGGATGCGTCGGGGAATGTGGCAAAGAGGATTGAGCATGACGCCTTCGGAAACATCCTCAGTGACAGCAACCCGTCGTTCACCATGCCGTTCGGCTTTGCAGGCGGCCTGCATGACAGGGACACCAGTCTCATTCGCTTCGGCTACAGAGACTACGACCCGGAGACGGGCCGCTGGACGGCAAAGGATCCCATCCTTTTCGCAGGAGGCGACAGTGATCTTTACGGGTATTGCCTGAATGATCCGGTGAATTTTGCCGATCCGGAAGGATTGGTGAGAGGCAGAAGGGGAAGGCGGGGAACAGAGTCTGGAAACAGGTATGTTGACGGGCATGTAAAAAAACTGATCAGGGACATACGGAGAATAGAACCTGACTTTGAGTACGGGACATTCAAGCAGCCGTCCAGCAGCATGTAAGTACTTGGCCAAAAGTTTTCCTGTATTTTATCGGTGCCGTCCCCTGACAATTCTGAATCTGATTCTGGAAAATATATGGCCGGGTACTTATGAGCGGAAGGATGTCAGATACTTGGAAAGAAACCGGGTTTTGATGCTCAAATTTTTTTTTTCGAATCTCAAAGAAACTGAGAGAAGCGATTCAAAAAATCGCTCTGAAATGTTTGACATCCCAAAGTTTTTTTGATACCAAAAGAGTTTGGCCAATCTTGGCAATCTTCTGATCACACGAATCACAGTTCAGACAATGGGGGGCCAATCATGGCAATCATCTGATCACACGAATCCTGGTTCAGACAGGAGGGGACAATGGTTGCTCCCAAAAGAAACCCGGCTTCGCGTCAAGGGTCATTGACGATCAAATCGCACCCAAGTGG
>JAOZRQ010000265.1:203-9251 GCA_029940115.1 Desulfobacterales bacterium | reverse complement strand
GGGCTCAGTCAGCCAAGCGATGTTTCAGGTAGGTAAAGCGTTTCTGGGTCTTGTCGTTCTTCACGCCGATGGCCAATGCTCTTTTTGTTCCCACCAGCACGACCAATTCCCTGCCTCGGGTCACGGCGGTGTAAATCAGATTGCGTTGCAAGAGGATGTAATGCTGGGTGAGGATCGGGATCACCACCGCGGGGTATTCGGACCCTTGGGATTTGTGTACGGAGACCGCATAAGCGAGCACGATCTCATCCATATCCGCGAAATTGTATCCCACGGCCTTACCCCCAAACGCGATGGTCACTTCCCTGAGTTCCGGCTTGATCCCGGTAATCCTTCCGATGTCCCCGTTGTAAACTTCCTTGTCGTAATTGTTTCTGATCTGCATCACCTTGTCATTGACCCGATAGGTCCGATCCCCCCGGTTCAGGCCGTTCTCATCCGGGTTCAGCAGGCGTTGCAATTCAGTGTTCAGATTGCCCGCGCCCACGATCCCCTTGTGCATGGGGGTCAGCACCTGGATCTCATCCACCGGGTCAAATCCGAAGCGTTGGGGAATACGCTCCTTCACGAGTCTTCTGATGATGTCGAGCACCCTTTCCGGCTCTTCCTTCTCGATGAAATAAAAGTCGGTTCCAGATCCGTTCGGATCGGTCTCCGGAATGATCCCCCTATTGATCTTATGGGCGTTGATGATGATATGGCTCTCCTTGGCTTGGCGGAAGATCTCATTCAGCTCCACCACCGGCACCGCGCCCGACTTGATGAGGTCGTTGAGGACATTTCCCGCGCCCACCGACGGGAGCTGGTTCACGTCGCCCACCAGGATGAAGGTGGCCCCGTAGGGGATCGCTTTGAGGAGATGATGCATCAGGATGGTGTCAATCATGGAGGCCTCATCCACAATCAGCAGGTCACAGTGAAGCGGCTTCTTGTCGTCCTTCTGAAACCCGCCTTTGGTCATGCTGTATTCGAGCATCCGGTGAATCGTCTTGGCCTCATGGCCGGTGGTCTCCGCCATCCGTTTGGCTGCCCTGCCGGTGGGCGCGGCCAGCATGATCCGGGGGGTCACCTTGGCGAATATCTTCAGAATCGCATTGACGATGGTGGTCTTTCCGGTTCCGGGTCCGCCGGTGATGATCATCACCTTGCTTTCCAGAGCGCACCGGATCGCCCGAATCTGATTTTCAGCCAGCGCGATGGCGAGCTGTTGCTGGACCCACTCCAAGGCCTTCTCCGCTTTCACGGACCGGATGGATTTGGGCGCGCTCACGAGATTCTTCAACCGGCCGGCGATCCGCGTCTCACAGGTGTGAAACTTGGCGAGGTAAACCGCCTTGTTGTTCATCCTGAACTCCTCCAAGTCCTCGTTCAGGTCTTCGATCACCAGCTTTTTCTCGGCCACACATTTGGCAATCGCATCCGCAACGATCTCCCTGTCGATCTCAAGAACCTCCAAGGATTTCTCAATCAGCGGCTCATAAGGATAGTAAACATGTCCTTCATCAGAAAGTTTGTGAAGCACATACAGCACCCCGGCCCGGGCTCTCAGCGGCGAGTTTTTTTCAAATCCCAATTTTTCCGCGATCTTGTCTGCGGTGAGAAATCCGATGCCGAAGATGTCCGTTGCCAGGCGATAGGGGTTCTCCCTCACCACCGCTATGGCATTGTTCCCGTATTGCTTGAATATCTTCGTGGCATAGCCTGAGCTGACCCCGTGGGATTGCAGGAAGATCATCACCTCTCGGATCTCCTTCTGCTCATCCCAGGCTTTTCGGATCATCTGGACACGCTTCTTTCCGATCCCCTCGACTTCGGCCAGATCCTCAATCTTCTCCTCAATGACATCCAGCGTAGCCTCTCCGAATTTCTCCACAATGCGCTCGGCGATTTTGGGCCCCACGCCTCTGATCAGGCCGGAACCAAGATATTTCCGGATGCCGACCACTGTGGCCGGCACCGCGGTATGGTACTGTGCGACCTTGAATTGGTCCCCATATTTGGAATGGTTGGTCCACTCGCCCTTCATTCTGAGGATTTCTCCGGGCGCGGGGGCAACGAGGTTTCCAATCACCGTGACTAGGTCTCGATGTCCAAAAACCCTCACCCTGGCGACGGTGTAGCCATTCTCTTCGTTGGTGTAGGTGATGCGTTCGATTTGACCTTGGAGGTTGACCAGCATGATGTTTCACTCTTTAATATTGACCTTTCCACAATTTGACTTAATACGTTGATTTCATTGTGTTTACATGCATCATATCCATGAAAATGCGTTTTTGGCAGTCAGTGTTTAAGGGCGTAGAAACCGTAGTCACGCGGCCGGGATTTGAAATTTCTTGTTGACAGACAGCTGACTCCCTGACAAATCCGAACCGTCACCACCGCCGGATTTGTCAATCCGGCGGGAGCGGGGGACGGGGTTTGCCGCGGGCGCATGTGCAAGTTGGGGGAATTGTCCCGGAGGGACTTGTGAAAATAGCCCGGCAATTCATTGCCGGGGTCACCATGTCGTATCACACAAACGTGGCAGGATTCACATTGAAATGCGTTGCCAGCAGTTTGATGTGATTCAGATTCAGGGGGCGTTCTCCGTGCAATATTTCCGAAACCGCCCGCTCATTGCCGAGCATGTCTGCCAGATCCTTCGATCTCAGACCATTCTGATCCATGAGGAATGCCAAAACCTCGGTGCCGGAAGCCTCAGTGGTCGGAAAATGAGTATCTTCGTAATGTTCGATCAGTATGCCGAGGGTTTCCGCATAGTCGGCCACGGGGCCTTCGGTTTCGTCAAACACCTGTTCCATGGATGCGAGGGCTGCCTCATAGTCCCCCTGGTTTTTGATCGCTTTTAGCGGGCAAAGACCCGGGTGTTCGATTTTCCTTGCTACTGACATTTTTCGTCCTCCCTCAGATTCAGTCTCTCATACGCTTTATGCGGCAAGATGTACTTTATCCAAAGTCTGTGAGCCGTGAAATTGACCCTTGCCACCAGACGATAGTTTCCTCCGCCGATATTGAACACCAGACAATTCAGCACGATGTCGGCCGAACCGAATGTCCGTCTCAGATGTCCAAGAGATCATAAGCCGACCACGCGGGTCTGAACAAAACCCTCAGGTATAAGCTCGATCAGATTCAGCGCGTCAAAATTGAAATAGAATATCCGCTTGGGATCAATCATGGCGTCGGAAATCAGGTGCCTTATCAGCTTTTTCATCAAAAAGGTCTTTCCCACCTGCCTGGAGCCGATAAGGATCGTCACCTCTTTTTTGTCCAAGTTCCTGAGCAGATCCTCAAACATATCCCGTCTGATGCAAATATCTTCAGGAAACCCATATCCGGGAACCCGCCACGGGTTTTGTATGTCGAAAGTCGTTTTCATCTGGGTTTTTATTCAATGAAATTGCAAAATGTCAGGGTATTTTGATGATTGAGTTGCAAAATGTCGAGATCATGTCTTGCCGCTCCTCTTTTTGGAGTCAGACGTTTTCTCATCGCCTCGCTTTGAAACAGGTGGGTCGTGTCATCTCATTTTCATACAGAAAGTTCCTTATGCTGTGGGATGGAAAGGTTGGCCCTCATATTCGCTTTTACCATTACCTTCGCTTTTACCATTACCAGATGCTTACCGCTTGCACTCATCTGTCAAGGGACACTCCTCGCACAATGGCTTCCGTGCTTGGCAGATGATCCTTCCGAAATAAATCAGGTTCATATGAAATGAAAAGGATTTCCCTTTGGGAACCAATTCCTGCATGGCCCAGAAGGTCTTTTCCGCGGTGAATTTATCATCCACCAGCCCCAGCCGGCGGCAGATTCTGTGGATGTGCGTATCCACCGGGAAGATGGCGGCACCGCAACAAAACGCGAGCACCACGCTGATGGTCTTCACGCCGATGCCTTTCTGGGTGGTGAAGAGATTGACCACGTCCAAAGGGTCCATGTCGCAGATGAAGTCAATGTTGTAGTCGCCATACTCCCGCTTTATCCAGCACAGGATGTTTTGAATCCTCTCGCTCTTCTGGTTCGCCAGTCCTCCGGTTCGGATGACATCCGCGATATCTTCCCGGGGCGCGTCAACCAGCTGTTGCCAGTCAATGGTTCCGTCGGCACCGTGGAATGCGTTTTTCAATGCATTGAAGGCCTTGAAGGAGTTTGTATCGGTGGTGTTCTGGGAAAGGATGGTCAGGACAAGGCTTTCCAGCGGCCTCGAATGGGCCTGATCTCTCTGCGGAATTCCCATCATTCTTTCCAAGATATGGTCAATTCTTTCTGTCTTGGTCATTTGAAATTTCTTCATCTTTTCAGGATATGGCGCACCAGATGTGGGTCAATGCAAGTCGTGGAGCAGAAAGGGCTCGTGAGATGCAAAAATTCCTTCTGAGGAATTTGAGGCATCGACAAACATTGCACTCCTGAGCCTTGCAGGCCCAAGATATGCAAAAATTCCTTCTGAGGAATTTGAGGCATCGACTGTTGCCATTTTTGCACTCCCTTTGGTTGACCCTTGTTTGACTTGATTCTCAGCCTCTGACACTTTCATGGGATCCCCACACTACAGCTTACAGTTTGGGGAGACGAATGACAAACCTGCTCCCTTTTCCAAGTTCGGATTTCACCACGAGCATTCCCTTATGGTTGTGGGTGATGATGAAATAGGAGATCGAAAGCCCGAGTCCCGTGCCTGTGCCGACGGTCTTTGTGGTATAAAACGGCTCAAATATGCGTTTCTTGACATCCTCATTCATTCCAGGGCCGTTGTCCTCGAGTTCGATCCGCACACTTTCGCCCTCGCTTTTTGTCCTTATGATGATCGTCGGATCCTTTGTTTCGGAGAGTGCCTGGGCAGCGTTCTTCAGGAGGTTGAAGACGACATGCTCAAATTCCGGCATGTTGCAGGATATCTCCCCCAGATCGGGATCGTATTCACGGAGAATCTTGATCTGCCCGAAATCGTATGTGTGCTTCAGGTCGTCATCATCGGCCGCGAGTTGAATGGTGTCGTCCAGCAGTTTGCTTAGATTCACAATCATTCGGGAACCGCTGTTTTTCGTGAAATGAATCAGATTCGAGACAATCCCCGAGGCCCGGTCCCCCGCGTCCCTTATCCCGTTCAGATACCTGAATATGCCCCGCTTATCCAGGTACATGCGAATCGTCTCCAGATCTGTCCCGCATTCCCTCGCCGCAATGATGTTCTGGTTGAGCTCCAGAGAGAGGCGACGGGCCATATTCTGGATGGATTGCAGGATCACCCCTAGGGGATTGTTGATCTCATGGGCCATTCCCGCGGCAAGCCCGCCCACACTTATCATCTTCTCAGTCTGCATCATCATCTCTTCAAGACGGACCTTTTCCGTGACATCGTCTATTCGCAGAACCACGCCGGTGATCCCGCCTCCCCCCTGCCCGTGCCCCTGCCCTTTCCTGTGTCCGTGCAGGTCGTGTGGATGTGTTTCAGCAATGGCGGCCTTCCCCCGTCTTTGCCCCTTCCCGACATCCGTGCCGGGCACGGAATCGGATAGGGGCACGGAATCGGATAGGGGCACGGAATCGGGCAGGGGCACGGAATCGGGCAGGGGCACAGAATCGGGCAGGGGCACAGAATCGGACAGGGGCACGGAATCGGACAGGGGCACGGAATCGGGCAGGGGCACAGAATCGGAAAGGGGCACAGAATCGAGATTTCCTCTGTCGTGGAACAACGGATAGACCATCATCTCCTTGTAGCGCGTATTCCCGTTGACATCCTGTTGGATCCTCTCCTTTCTCACAGGTATGCCCTCCCTCACGGCTTGGCGGATTTCATCCATGCAGAGAGAGTAGGCCGGAACCAGGCTTTCCAGAGATTTCCCCTTGGCGTGTTCCGATGATATGCCGGTCTCTCTCTCCGCGGGCAGATTCCATCGGGTCACGTTTCCCTGAGTATCCGTTCCGATGATCAGCGACGGCATGGAATTGATCACACTATCCAGATAGTTCTTGATTTCGACAAGTTCCGATTGGGCCAGCTTGCGCTCCTCGATCTCGTGTCTCAGATCCTCATTCGCTTTTAGCAGGTCGTCGGTACGCGCCTTCACCAGTTCCTCAAGGTATTGGCGGTATTTGTGCAGTTCCCTCTCCATGTGCATGGAGACTCTTTTGGCCTTGTTGGCTTCTCCCAGCTGTTCGTTCAAGGCATCATGCGGCTTCTTCAGTTCCTGGGCCATGGTCTCAAAAGCATGGGCCAAGGTGTCCAGCTCCCTGATATCACAGTCGCCCACCTGCATGTCATGTTTGCCTTCCGCAACGCTGAGGCTTGCTTCCGACAGACGGGCAACAGGCCCTGCAATCCGACCCGACACGCACCGGGCCCTGCCGGTCATGTATCGGAAAAACAGAACGGAAGATATGAGCATGACGACGAGCCCCGCATACCCGGAGAAACAGGCCAGCGCGACGGTGCCCCCGACAATCAAGGCCGACAACAGGGCCGCTTTGAAAAGCTCTCGGGAGACCAACTGATGAAGTGATGACTTGTTCGGCATAGAACCTTTCTGTAAGCTGTAAGCTGTAAGCTGTAAGTCGCAAGATGGGACTTTCAGGTTTGAGCTTACAGCTTCGAGCTTACAGCTACTGAGCAAATTCCCTTGCCAGATCGCTGTCAATGACATACATGCAGACTTCCTTTGCCCCCCGCTCGGTGTAGCGGCACTTGTTGCACAGGTTGGTCATCAGGAAGGTGACGTCGTCCCGGATACGCTTGTCATACGTCTTGAACGCCTCCTCGTTATAGTCCTTGATCGCCTGTCGGAAGTTTTCGTTTTCAAGGAACGGATCGAGCACCTTCTCCTTCAGGTTATGCACATAGCGATCGTGCAGAGACTGATACAGCTCCGTCTCCTCAACAGGCTTGCTTTCAAGGAGGATCTCCTGGGGCAGGGTTTTGGACGTGTATGCCTTCTGGGTGTCTTGCCGGAAAGCGTTTCGCCGAGCCTTCTCCGTCTTGGCTCCCAGCAGACGCCCTTCAATGCCGTCAAAATACGCCTCGGTGATCTCCAGTTTCTCACCGGTGTAGGTGCAGGTCTCCGTCGTGGTCGGCTCAAAGTTGACCGAGAACATGTAGTTTTTGATGTCCTTGGTGATCTGCTCCTCATTGTAGTAGTAGAGAGACTCCTTCACCTCCTGGAGGATGGTGTAGTTGTACATATGGAGCAGGGAATCGAGAAAACCGGAGGGGATCGATTTGCTCAGGTCTTTCCGGACAGTTGTGAAGAAATTCGACAAGGTGGACATGTTGATGAGTCGATCCTCTCTCGCGTAGGCAGAGAAGAACTCATTGAAAATCTTGATCGAGTCCCGTCCGGAAAAGCCCTTCTGCCCTTCGGTCTCGGATTCGGCAATGATCCGCCTGCGCCGCTTCGCGGTGAACCGCTTCCGATCCTCCTCGGAAAGCCATGTGGGGATATATCCGGTATAGATCTCCATCTTCAGCAACTGCAAGTTGTCATCGCAATACTGGCCGTATTTCTTCGGATTCGGGATCCATTCAAGCATGGCTTCCGATTTGGCGTTCAGACGGGAGGAGATGATCACTCGGACAAAGTTGTGCAGTACCCGGGGCAGGAAATTGTCGTCAATGTGCCTGCCGAAGATGTTGCGATAAATGTTCACCTCGGTGTTCAGGTCGAGCACATACGGAATGCTGATGTACTCGATGCGATCCGAGAAGGACTGGCCCTGAATGTTCTTCTTGTCCTCGGGATTCATCAGCGCCATAAGGAGGGAGTTCACGTTCTCCTCGATATCCTCCACCTTGTGGACCCCCTCGCTGATGATGTTGTGAAGCTCTATCAGACGCTCGATGTTGTGGGACTTGATGTCCATGAGGGCATAGATCCCGTTGTTGGTCTTGGCATATCGGGAGGAGATGTGCTTCACCAAGTTGCTGTCCCTGAGCATGGCGTTGATCCGCCTCTGGAGCATGGGGTTGGCTTGGACATTCTGCTTCACCGGCTTGTCCCCGGGGTTGAACACGCTGATGCCCTCTCCGAGCCGGCGGTTGAAGCGGTAAGGCCGGGAATACACCATCTCAAAGACTTTCAGGGGAGACTTCAGGCGGTTCAGCAGGGCCTCGTAGAGAGAACTGCATATGGTGCAGGAACTGTCCCGGAACACCCAGTCATACGTCTTGTCCGTGAAGAGTTTCCACTTGAACTCATCGTTTGAAAAGAGATCATCCAAGAACTCCCGACGGTACGGCTTGGGGATCATCAGGATGGGATGATCATGGCTGGGACAGGGGACTTCGACGTAGTCTTCGGTCAGATGGGGAGAATGTTGCTCCTCAAAAAATTCTTCGGGATCCTGAGGTGAGCAATGCAGAACATTCGGTTTTTTGGGGAATCCGCCCAGATGACCCTGCCCCGGATAATCCATCATCTGAAACATCTTTTCAAAAATGGGAAGCGCGTCGTGACCGCCGAAACCGCCCAGGGTTTTCTGGTCCAGTCTCCAGACCACCTCATAGCGTGATCCTTCCTCTGTGTTGGAATACGCCTCGAACTTCATCAGCAGGTTGTTCAGAAACGTGCTCTTCCCGCATCCCGGAGGGCCGTCGTAAATATAGATCTTGTTCTGTTGGGCCCCCCGTCTCAGGGATTCGGCATGATTCACCAAGCGATTGGCAAACAGCCTGTCCGCAAAAAAGGGATGATCCGAGCCTTCCACAAAGAGCCGATTGCAGTCGTAGTAAACGAAGTCAATCGACTCTGGATCGCTCGGATACTCCTCAACCCCTTCTGAGACATACGTTTTGATCATGTCGTGAAACACCTGAAAGACATTCCGGATGACGGTATCCGGCTTGTCCCTGAGCAGCTTGAGAAAATCCTTGAAGGAGATGGGGGATCGCTGACTCTGCTCCCCCATGCTGTCTTTAAGGTGCTCCATTGCCTTTTCGATATTTTCCATGGCTTCTCCCATGTGAATCAGTTTAAAGAGTTTAAAGAGTTTATGAGTTTAAAGAGTTTATGAGTTTAAAGAGTTTATGAGTTTAAAGAGTTTATGAGT
>JAOZRQ010000265.1:0-103 GCA_029940115.1 Desulfobacterales bacterium | reverse complement strand
TGTTTCTGCAGGGTTCAGGTGTGTTTGTTGCCATCATGTTGATGTCTGTCGTTTTTTTGGCTTGGTGTAAAAATTTATGTCCAGTTTTTGGCAGACAACTTTT
>JAOZRQ010000782.1 GCA_029940115.1 Desulfobacterales bacterium | reverse complement strand
GATAACATATAACAGCATGGAAGTCAAGGGAAAAAGAGATTTTCAGCAGATACTACTTAGTCGCCAAACTCATTTTTACACTATCATCTCTGATAATGCCAAAAAAATCTGTTGCAAATCCATAAAAATTTTGCCATTCTTACATGGAAGCCGACAAGCAGTTCAAGTTGAGGGACGGCTTTGCAGGTCATCTGGAACGATTTGCAATATCGTTCTGCAACAAAGCGTCAACTGACAAGCAGTTCACTCTTTTTCTGAGTTGCGGCTTTCCCGAATATTACACGCAGACCTCATCAGAATTCCTTTTGAAACTGCATTCATTTGCCTCGTTGTATGGATGGAACCTGAGCGGTCTTGCCGTCAATATGCAGGTATGACGAATTTCCCATACGTCTTCATTCAAAGGGGGATGATTCTCTTTCACTGGCTGACTGTCCTGATATTGGCCCCATGGCGTCCATTTTCGTCCGTTTGCCCTGTGTGCGATTGTATGCTATACTCTATTCCTTTATATTCTCTTTTCCAGCAGGGAACAAGTGAGGCTGGAAACGTGGAACTGGAAACTGGGAACTGGAAACCCGATTCAAGTTTCAACCATTCAAACTATGAAAATTGCGATCATTTCCGATATTCATGGCAACCTTGAAGCATTCAAAGAGGTGTTGGCCGATATTGACAGAGCCAATGTCGGTGCCATCATCAGCCTGGGAGACAACATCGGCTACGGGCCCGAGCCGGATCAGGTGATTCGGACGGTCCGCGAACGGGATATCCCCTCTGTCATGGGAAACCATGAGATGGTGGTGACGGACCGTGCCCATCTGGCATGGTTCAATCCGGTTGCCCGCAGATCCCTGCAAAAGACGGTCTCCCTGTTGTCCAATGAATCGATCAACTATATCTCTGGGATGAAGTTTTTCCTGATATTTGAGGGGTATCACTTTGTGCATGGGTTTCCGCCGGACTCGGCAACCACCTATCTCTTTCAAGTATCAGAAGATAAGCTTCGGGACACGTTCAAGAACATGAACGAGAAGATCTGCTTTGTGGGGCATACCCATGAACTGGAGATCGTCGGCTTTGACGGAGAGATGATTACCCGCACACCGATGCACAAAGGCATCACCTTTCTTCATGACCAGAAACAGTACATCATCAACATCGGCAGCGTGGGACAGCCGCGGGACGGTGACAACAATGCAAAGTATGTGATATGGGACACGGCAAATTACCATATTGAGGTCAAATATGTTCCTTATGATATCGGCAAAGTGGTCAGCAGGATTCTGGCACTCGGTCTGCCAAAGGCCCATGCGGACAGGCTTTGGTGAATGGGGCATTCTTTGAAAGAAACCAAGTTTTTTGAAAAGACCTGGTTTCTCTCTCGGAAACCAAGTTTTTTGAAAAGACCTGGTTTCTCTCGGACGGGTGAAACCGACCTCTCTGACAAGGAAGTCGATTCGATCATTATTCTGTTGATAAGTGAACAAATAATTGTTATTTCATAAACAAGATGCCCTCCAAAAAAAACCCGGTTTCGCCCTCAGGGACTGGGCAATCGGGTCAGAAACCGGGTTTCTTTATACAGGAGTACCACTGAATGGCTTATGAACACATCATTTTTCAGGTTGAAGAGGGCATTGCGACGGTCACGTTCAACAGACCCAAGGCATTAAACGCGTTGAATGATGATCTGTTCCGTGAGTTTTCATCAGCAATGGATGAAATTTCGGCAAATGAGGATATCAGAGTGGTGATCCTCACCGGCGCAGGTGATAAATCATTTGTCGCGGGGGCAGACATCACTGAACTGGCCACTTATGACGCGCTCCAGGCAAAATATTTTTCCCAAAAAGGGCAACGTGCCATCAGCAAGCTCCAAGACCTGCCCATACCGGTGATCGCCGCTGTGAATGGATTTGCCCTGGGGGGCGGCAACGAGATGGCATTGGCATGCGATTTCATCTACGCGTCTGAAAATGCCAAGTTCGGGCTGCCGGAAATCAACCTTGGCCTCATTCCCGGTTTCGGAGGGACCCAGAGGCTTCCAAGACAGGTCGGCAAGAACATGGCCAAAGAGATGATCTTTACCGGAAAGATGATTTCCGCGGACCAGGCCCGTGAGATCGGAATGGTGAACAAGGTTTGTCCTCCAGACTCACTCATGGAGGAGACGCTTAAAACGGCAAAGGATATCGCGTCAAAGGGGAAAGTATGCCTTCGTGAGGCGAAACAGGCCATCAACAGCGGCATGGAAGCGGACCTGTTGACCGGTTGCCATATCGAATGTGACGGTTTTGCGCTCTGCATGGCAAGTGAGGACGCAAGAGAGGGGACGACCGCCTTTCTTGAAAAACGGAAGGCTGTGTTCAAAGGAAACTTGAAATGAAGGATGAAATATGAAGGATGAAATGTGAAGGATGAAATGTGAAGGATGAAATATGAAGGATGAAG
>JAOZRQ010000264.1 GCA_029940115.1 Desulfobacterales bacterium | reverse complement strand
GCCGAAGTCTGAGCTCGCCGAAGTCTGAGCTCGCCGAAGTCTGAGCTCGCCGAAGCCGAACCGAACGCGGGGAAGTTGTTTGGCCACAGGTCCTCAGTATCCGTGACCGAACAACTTCCCCATTCCCCGTCGGAACCTGTCCCTGACATTTTTTGTCAGGGATTGACGATCATTCTGGGCCAAGCGGTTCGGATTTGCCAATCGTTCGACGGCTCGACTGAGCTCGCCGAAGTCTGAGCTCACGCCGAAGCCGAACCGGGCGCGGCGGGGATGTTGTTTGGTCACAGGTCCTTTGACCTTATCATGACCTGCGCTCACAACCAGACATGAAGGTTGCAACTGACAATGGGCAACTAACAACAGTATCCCGCAAAACCCGCTGTCATTTCTGATGCACACGAAGCATGGGAACGAGAGGGTATGTAAACGGGTATATTATTTTTTTCTCATTTGCCCGCTCTTCGACACTTTGTGAAAAATATGCTGCAGGGATGAAAAAAAGGCCTTTGTTGTCAGTTCCGCGGCCCCCTTTTTTGCGATGATGTTTATGTCCCACGTCCCTGCAAAGGTATGCCTGTTCACCCGAAAATATTCACGGGACAGGCGTTTGATCCTGTTGCGTACAGCAGCGCACCCGACTTTTTTGGTGACCGTGATGCCAAGGCGCGTTCGTTCTCCCCGGCCCGGAGCGAAAACGGCAATAAAGTGTCTATTATAAACTTTTCTGCCAGATTCTGACAAGTGAAGAAATTCGGGCCGTTTCAGAATTCTGTCTGCCTTGGCAAAGGAAAAAGGTCTCATCATCAGAGCGCCAACCGCTTCCTTCCTTTGGCCCTTCGCCTGTTAATGATCCTTCTGCCCTGTTTGGTTGACATTCTTTTCAGAAAGCCATGGGTCTTGGCACGCTTGATTCTGCTTGGCTGAAATGTCCTTTTCATAGTCTGATTTCCTCATTGGCTCCTTTCCATGATAGATTAATCTTCTGTGTACAGGACAAAAAAATGATTGGGAAAAGAAACCCGGCTTTTTCCTGCAGTTGGGAGGTCCGCCCTTTTGGGAAAAAGCCGGGTTTCTCGCCCATTCCCAATTTTTTGTCCTGTACTCAGATTAATCTTATTATCTAGCCACAAGCGGATGATCATGTCAAGCTCAAAATGCAAATTAAGATGGGCAACCTTCAAAAAAGTTGTAATCTGCAATCTGTAAGGGGAGTTGTGAACTGTAAGGGGAAATTGTGAACTGTAAGGGTGAGGGAAAACCGTAAATTGTAACGTGAGGCGTGAAACGTGGGGCGTGAAACGTGGGGCGTGAAACGTGGGGCGTACATGATCAAGTTCAAAAATCACGAATCACGCTTCACGCTTCTGGTTCTAACGGTTTTTTTGTGGGCTCCGGCATTCAGGATCGTGACTGTCTGAAATCACAAAATCCGTCACGTTTCACGCATCACGCATCACGTTTCACATAATCATTCACAGCTTGGCGCAGGGTCTCTGCGGCAAGAAAGGCGCAGTGCTCGTTTTCCTCCGGAAGTCCTCCCAGCTTTTTCAAGATGCTTTCCCCGGTGATTTCAAAGACCTCGTCAGGTGTTTTGCCCATGGCCATCTCAGCGGCATAAGAGCCGCAGACCAGACTTGATCCGCAACCATCGGTCTGAAATGAGGCTTTCCTCACCCGGTTGTGTTCAAATTTCAGGAAGATTTGGATGCTGTCTCCGCATCCCCCTCTCACGGCGGCATGGCCGTCGGGGTTGGTCATGGCTTCCATGTGAAGCGGATTCCGCCATCGCTGATACGCGGCTTCTCCGAAAGCCTCTCTTGTCTCTTCATAAATCTGATCCTGCAAATTCTGGACAAAGGTGTCAAGGGTGTCATTCATGGCAATTCTCAATAATCAACAAGGTGTCACAAAGAAACCCGGTTTCACTTTCAGGGGACTGGGCGATCAGGTTTCGGTGAGGTTGGCGCGGTGTCAGAAACCGGGTTTCTTTCAATCCTCGGGTTCGATCACCTCAAATCCCTCTGCCCGTAGGGCCTCGGCCCGCCTGCTGTGAATTGAGCCAACAGCCAGCAGGAAACGGCTCGGCGTGATGCCGGTCTCGTCAATGTACAGCTGACGCTTTCTTATGAGACGCTCCCGGATGTTCTTCTTGACGCTGGCCGTGATCTCTATGAGGATATGTTGCCCATCTGATATGACGCAGTCAAACTGCTCTCCTCCGATGAAGCGTTCCTCCACCGTCATGCCCAAGGAGTTTTCAAGAATCTCCTTCATTGTCTGGCGGAATATCTTTTCGTTCCGAATGCCCCAGCGGGATCCCAGACGATCAATCTGGACATGCAGATCGTGAAAACCGGTTCTCATCTCGTTCTCCAGACTTTCAAAACGCCTGTCCACCTGTTCAAAACGCCTGTCCACCTGTTCAAAACGCCTGTCCACCTGTTCAAAACGCATGTCCACCTGTTCAAAGCGCTTTTCGGTGCTGATGCGTAGCTCCTGCAACTCGTCCACCATAAGGCTGACCTTGTCCAACAGCCGGGCGAACTCGTCCCGCCGGGGAAATTTTTCGGCCACAATCCCCTCGATCATGACCACGAATCGGGGGTCCCTTTCCAGAACCATCGGAAGCTGTTCGAAGATGTAACTTTTTATCTGTTCAAGGGCTTGAGGTTCCATGACGCTGTCTCCTTTTCCATTTTCTGAAGAAACCCGGTTTCTGACACGATGCCGCGTCATGGAAACTTGATCGTCCAGTCCCCTTGAGGTCTGAAACCGGGTTTCTTTGACATCAAACTTTTGGATCTGCTGGATTTTTGATGTGGTCTGACCTTATCAGATTTTCAGGCACGGGCGCAAGCGATTTTCTGATTATGACGGATTTAGGGAAACCCGTGAACTTGAACTTGAACCTGAACCTGCCCGTAAATGAATGTTCACTTTCGGGTTTAGGTTCACGTTCATGAGCACGTTCAAGTTCACGTTCAACGAGCACATTCAAGGGAGCCTGAACATCTCCTCGGGGATTCAATGATAATCGTGTGTCCCCTGAACCACCTCAATGCCGGTGTTGCCTTTGAGAATGGTGGCAAATTCTTCGGGGCTGGAATAGGGACACCCCGGTTTGGCATTGACCAAACAGGAACTGAGATGAATCTTGTCCGGCTTGACCTCTGACAGTTTCATTGCCATGCCGATGGTGGGAACCAACGCGCGGCCCGGGCATTCGCATTTGACAAACGCGACGACCTGAACAGGCTTTTTGAAATTCCCTTCCCCGAGATTTGCCGCCTTGAGACATCGCCATTCTCCGGGGCATCCATATCCGCTGTCCATGTACGCGCCGCAACCGATCACTGCCACTTTTTCCATCCGGACCTCCTTGTCTTGACAAAGTTTTAATGAAACATGTCTCCTCATTTCTTATGATAATCATCCAAATCTTTTCTGCAACCCCTGACATCCAAATAATTCTTCCGCCCTCTGGAGAAAACCAAGCGTTGAAGGGAGCAGGCCTGAGATAGAGATGCTCATTGGTTTGTGGCCCCCTGTTTCAAGGCGGCCATCGCCTCCCTCAGATCCAGGGTTCCACTGTACAATGCCCTGCCGCTGATGATGCCGACCACCCCCGACGCTTCCAGAGGCATCAGGTTCCTGACGTCTTCCAAGGTTGAGACGCCACCCGAGGCCACCACCGGGATGGAGACGGCCTCCGCAAGCTTCCGGGTCTCCTCAATGTTGGGGCCGGTCTGCATCCCGTCCCTGTGGATGTCCGTGAAGTTGATCGCGGCGACGCCGCAATCCTCAAACTGCCTGGCCAAGTCCACGGCCTCTGTCTGTGTGGTCTCGGCCCAGCCCTCTATGGCCACTTGGCCGTCTCGGGCGTCGATCCCCACCACGATCCGGCCGGGGAATGCCTGGGACGCGTCCCTGACCATCCGGGGATTTCGGATCGCCTCCGTGCCGATGATGACGCGTGTCACGCCGATGTTCAGGAACATCCTCACGGTCTCCTCATTGCGGATGCCGCCGCCCACCTGGATGTCTGCGTTTGTCGTTTCAAGGATCTGCTTTATGGAACGGAGGTTTTGGGGGCTTTTCTCAAACGCGCCATCCAAGTCCACCACATGGATCAGTTCCGCCCCTTGCTCTTGCCATCGTCTGGCCATGGCCGCGGGATCGTCGGAAAAGACGGTCTCCTGATCCATGCGGCCTTGGAGGAGGCGGACACACTTGCCGTTTTTTATGTCAACTGCGGGGATGATAATCATTGGGTTTGCCTGTTGTTGGTTGTCGGTTGGATTTTCAATGGCTCCTTATTTGAGGCTGATATTCAACTGCCACAATAGCTGAAACAATCTGAAGGCGGAACTACAAACTGGGAAATGCCCACCTAGTACAGCAATTCATAAGTTCGTCCCCCCTCTGCTCCCGCCGGATTGCCAAATCCGGCGGCAATCTGAGGCGATCAAGGGTACGAATTTAAAAAGTGGTGTACTAGTACGTTCACGTCTCATTTTGTAATCCGAATCCAAAATAATTTCAAGTCAGAAGTTTCATTTTCAGTGGATCTGAAAGTTTGATGGCACAAATAAATCCATGAATGAAGAGTGCCAGTTCATCCCAAAAGTCATGTTCTCCTGACACTGCAAACTTTGTGAGCTTAAAAAAGCTACCCATAGATGTAAGGATGCCAAATAACCCATGAAATGTCCTCAATGCATAAGTGTAAACTTTAAGGATTCCTACCCGTAAACGTGCCCGTGCCCGTGAACCTGTCCGTTGTCCACACTCTTTCAGCAACGAGCGCGGTCACGTCCCACGAACACGGCAGGGCACGGGAAATGGGCATTGGCCTTTAAGTTTACACCTATGGTCCTCAATGATTGATTGTTTTTCATCATTATATATATTGACTCGTCAGTCATAAGTTCTCGTAACATGCTGAAATCATTGACAGCCGAAAGGCAGGCACAAAATCTCAAGTGTCAGCAATTTCAGACATTTGCGGGAATGTCTTTCAGAACTTATGACTCACGAGATATTGAGGCATCTTTCATTTTGCCTGAAAGGTGGTTCGCACTTTTCAGTTTGCAGTTCCGCCTTCAGGCGGTGCGAGACCGCCTGAAGGTGGAACTGCAAACTGGAATGCAAACCCATAAATGAAAGATGCCGAAGTTTCTTGAAAAAACTGTAACCTGTAAAAAAGGGGTAGTCCTGCAGAGGCGGGCAAACTCTGTGCGGTCCATCCGAAAGGAAGATTGAAGTGGGTTTTTAAAATCAAAAAAGGTTGATCCTGTTCCATTATCTGTGCTATCTTCCCCAGCCATAAGGTCAGATGGCACAATTTATGCGGGGTCTTTTGACAAAAACTTGTATGCAGTCCAGCCAAGTGGGAAAAATATTACTGGTTCTAACGTTTTTTTGTGGTTTCCGACACGGGCTGAAAATTGGGAACCGCAGATGAACGCAGATGGCCTGCGTGTCGGGCCCATCCGCGGTTTGTTCCCAAGCTTCTGTGTACAGGACAAAAAGTCGGGAATGGACGAGAAACCCGGCCCCCGACAAAAAACGTCGGTGGCAAGCTTTTTCCCAAACGGCCGACTTCCCAACTGCAGGAAAAAGCCGGGTTTCTTTCCTCAATCCTTATTTTGGCCACAGCCTAGGCTTGACAAAAATGGAAATCGTCGAGGGAGTCACGAGCATTGTGATTCCGAACTCACAGTCAATTAAACACTACGGATGGAGCAAGCAATGAAGATACATCATTTGAGAAACGCGACATTTGTCATCGAATCAGGGCCAAACCACATTCTGATTGACCCCATGCTCAGTGGGAAAGGCGGGCTGGCCCCATTTGCACGCTTTCGGCACAAGCCCGAGCATAATCCCACTGTCCCACTGCCAGAGAACGCGTCGCAGATTCTGGACAAGGTGACGCATTGTCTGATCACACACAGCCGGACATTCGGGATAAAGGCCTTGCAGCATACGGATCATCTTGACGCTCCCGGAGAGGCCTTCCTGCGAGACAACAACATTCCAGTTGTGTGCCGGGAACAGGATGCGGCCTACCTGAGGAAATACGGGATCAATGTCGGGACGACGCTGAGTTGCTGGTTGCCGAAGCAGATGCCAGGCGGGGAAATCACGGCCGTTCCGGCACAGCACGGTCACGGCTGGATTCACCACCTGATGGCGAACGGCGTGGGGTTTCATCTCCGGCTTTCTGGCGAGCCTTCGATCTATGTCAGCGGAGACACCGTATATACCAAGGAGGTGGAACGGGCCCTGACGGAACTGAGGCCTGACATTGCAGTGGTGGCCGCAGGCAGTGCCACCTTGGATGTCGGCGGGCCGATCTTGATGCCGTTGGAGGAGATCATGACTTTTGTCCGGTCGGCCCCCGGCAAGGTCATTGCCAACCATCTTGAGGCGCTCAACCATTGCCCCACGACCCGGTCACAACTGAGACAGACACTGGAAGAGAACGGTCTGTCGTCAAAAACCTTCATTCCGGATGACGGGGAGACCATCGAGGCTGACTGACTATCACACCTGACAAGCCCCTTGCACCGGATGCCCGTTCATCGCGCCGGTGAAGGGCACGTCAGGGGCTTTGTCATGAAATGACAGTTTCGATTTTATCGGATCAACAACCCGAAATAAGGACTTTAAGGATGAAAAGGACAACATTGAAATCGGGTTCGGTTTTTCTGATCGCATCCTAAGAAGGTGTTTGAAAACTCCCCTGTGAACCCTGCAATGGCGCGGGTTTCCGGGAGATGGCCATCTCCGGTCTGTCCAATCATCTCAGGAGGATGGCCCGCTAATGAAGGTGTTTGAAAACACCTTAATAGAGAATAAACAAACAATTGCTCTTGCAATGTGGCAAAAGATCACCATCTTTAACAGAAAGGAGCTGGCATGGCACTTTGTGCCATCTGCGGGAAATGGTATCCACCATGATGAAAAATAAGCAAAGTCATGACGCCCATTCCGTCGGCCTTCGTGGAGCCACCCGCAGGATACCATGATAGAATATCGTCAACAGAAAGGAGAATATCGTCTGATTTCAGACACGCATTGAAATTGAAAGTTGAAAATAAGCCGTCCGGCATTCCACACACCGGAACTGGCTTTTTTCTTGAGAACACAAACCACGCAGGCCGCAATCCAGATGGTTTTGCCGCCTGTTTTCATGAAAGAATGAGAAATGAGTTTTTATGAAATGGGATTAAAACAGGAAATCCTCAGGGCCATTGACACCCTCGGATTTGAGACGCCGACCCCGATTCAGGAAAAAGCGATTCCTGAAATACTGGCCGGGCACACCGATCTTATCGGTCTGGCACAGACCGGTACGGGCAAAACCGCCGCGTTCGGTCTGCCCATGATCCATCTGGTCAATTTTGATTTGCCAAATCCCCAGGGCCTGATCCTCTGTCCCACCCGGGAACTGTGCCTCCAGACGACCAGCCACCTGACCCAGTATGCCAGATATTTCAAAAAATCCGGCATCGCGGCCGTGTATGGTGGCGCGAGCATCAGCGAACAGATTCGCGAGATCAGAAAAGGGGCACAGATTGTGGTGGCCACTCCGGGAAGGCTGATTGATCTGATGAAACGCAGGGCGATCCGGCTGACGGGGATCGAATACGCGGTGCTGGATGAAGCCGATGAGATGCTCAACATGGGATTTCAGGAGGATATTGACGAGATACTGCGGCACACGCCCCCGAACAAGCGAACTTGGCTTTTTTCCGCAACCATGCCCGTTTCGGCCGAAAGAATCGCGGAAAATTACATGGAAGATCCGGTTGAGATCACCATCGGCCGCCGCAACAAAAATGCTGAGAACATTGCCCATACCTGCTATGTTGTCAAGGAAAAGGACCGATACCAGGCACTCAGGCGGGTCATAGATTACGCCCCGGACATCTTTGCCCTGGTTTTCTGCCGCACCCGGAAGGAGACCCGGACCGTGGCGGAGAGGCTGATGAAAGAGGGATACAATGCGGAATCGCTTCACGGTGATCTGTCCCAGGCCCAGCGGGGTTTCATCATGCAGAAATTCAGGGATCGCGCCCTTCAGATCCTGGTCGCCACGGATGTTGCCGCGAGAGGGCTTGATGTGGACGACATCACCCATGTCATCAACTACAATCTGCCCGATGAGCCGGATCGCTATACCCATCGGAGCGGCAGAACTGCCAGAGCAGGGAAATCCGGTCATTCCGCCGTCCTTGTCAACACCAGGGAGGTCCGCAAAATCGAGATGGTGGAGCGTCAGGCCGGCATCCGGTTCAAATTCGACAAGATTCCCGGCGGCCATGCCATTTGTGAAAAGCAGCTTTACGCGCTGGTGGACAAAATGGTTCAGGTGGATGTGAACCAGGAGGAAATTGGAAAATACCTCCCCCCGATTTATGACGCGCTGAACGCACTGAGCAAGGAAGAACTGATTCAGCGGGTCGTCTCCACGGAATTCAACCGTTTTCTTGATTATTACCGCAATGCCGGAGACATCAATGCCCAACGCAAAAAAAAGAAGGTCAGGCCATCCCTCGCGGAGGGTCGTCCGCCCATGAAGAAAAAGCAGCGGTTTGTTGTCAACATCGGCAGGCAGGGAAAACCACTCCGGGAGGGGGCCATCGTCCGCCTGATCTGCGACAAGGCGGAGATATCATCAGACAAGCTTGGCGACATTGATCTGAAAAAGGAGTTTGCCTTTTTTGAGGTGGAGAAAAGCGTCGCGGGAAAGGTGCTGAAATCCCTGAAAGGGGCAAAACTGGATGGGCGGAAAATCCATGCCAGATTCGTGGAAAAAGCAAGGCCCGCAAAAATCAGAAGAAGAAAGTTCAACCATCTGTAATGCTCATTGGAGGGTGCAATTCCTCTGATTATAACGGATTTAGGGAGGCCTTGAACTCGAACTTGAACGTGAACTTATACTTGAACTTGAACTTGAACTTGCCCACAAAAGAGCCACACCTTGGTTTCCGAAAACGGAGCCGATCTGTCGAATCTGTTCGTTCTGCTAAAAAATATGGGCTTGGAGCTTGCTGTGAAAGAGGCGAGGAGCGAGGGGTGAGGGTTGGGCATCAAACTTGAACGTGAACGTGAACGTGCACATGAACGAATGTTCCTGATTCTAACGGATTTTGTGGTTGCATAGGATTTCAGACAGCTGTGATCCCTGCAGACCGCGGATGAACGCGGATGGACGCGGATGCTCCCGCACCCTGGCCGGCCGCACAGGCCGTGGGC
>JAOZRQ010000263.1 GCA_029940115.1 Desulfobacterales bacterium | reverse complement strand
GCGGCTCGGATTTGTCAATCCGAACCGAGCGCGGGGTGAGGCCGACGGGGTTTACTCCTGATTTTTTGGACATCCTTGCCCGAACAGGCGGATACTATCCGAGAAGCCAAGTTTTTTCAAAAAACTTGGTTTCTTCTTTTGGAAGGATGCTGGCGATTGTTTCTTACAATCTGTATAGCAGAGAGAGCAATGAGTCAATAGGGTGGTTGGAGTATTCAGGAGTGGAAATATGCTACCCGAAGAACTTAGAAGGTGTTTGAAAACACCTACCACCCCTTGCCCGTGCCCTGTGCCCCTGCCCGAAACCAGTACAGATAGGGGCACGGACACACGGGCGGGGGAGTTTTCAAACACCTTCTAGGGGCCAACGCCCTGCCCGTGCCCTTGCCGTGCCCGGTGTCGTCGGGAAAGGGCGCGGGCACGACGGGCGTTTGGATACCTATTCCCCCCATACGATCTTTCTGTACATATTCGGGTCCGTGTCCCCTTCGGTGGAGAGCAACAATATTTCCGACTCATCATTGAGGTCAAGCGTCCCTTTCAGGGGGGCGAAGTCAGGGTCTTTCATCAGGCAGTGCAACAAGCCGAGCGTCACGGCGCCGGATTCCCCTGAGATGACCCGCTGATCCCATTTCATCGGGTTTCCCAGCACTCGCATCCCCTTCATGGCCACATCATCCTGACACGCGACAAACAAGTCGGTGTGATCCCGTGCGATATTCCACGACAGGATGCTCGGCTCACCGCAGGCCAGACCGGCCATTATCGTATCCAGACTGCCGACAGATTTGTGGGGTTTTCCATCCTGAGCCACTGCGGATTCAAGGAAGCAGGCGGCCATGGCCGGCTCCACAATGGTGAAAAAGGGCCTTTCCATCCCGAACTTTTGAACCAAGTATGCCTGAAAGGAGGCCGGCAGGGAGCCGATGCCGCATTGGGCAAAAATATGGGTCGGAACAATGGTCCCGAGTTGCTCAAAGGCCTCTTCATACATGGTGAGATATCCCTGCATGATCATCAGGGTGATCGCCTCATAACCCGGCTGTACGGTATCTTGGATAAGCAGCCAGCCATTTTCCTTGGCATGTTCTGCCGCGAGTCTGACCGCGTCATCATATGGTCCGTCAATGATGGACGCGTCCGCACCGCACCGCTGAATGTTTTGAAGACGACAGGCAGCTGAACCCTTGGGCATGTAAACCACCGATCGGCATCCGAGTTGTTGGGCAGACCAAGCAACCCCGCGACCGTGGTTGCCATCGGTGGCCGTGATGCAAGTGATTCCAGCCAAGTGGTCTTGGATATCAGGCGATTGAAAATCGGAAAAAGAGAACACTTCTTTGGTCACTCCCAGCTGTTCAGCCAAAACAGAACTCAGCGCATAAGCCCCCCCCAGCACCTTGAAGGCATTGAGGCCAAAACGATGCGACTCGTCCTTCACCCATATCTCCCCCACACCCAAGTATTCGGCAAGGTTCCCCAGTTGGACCAGGGGCGTGGGCTGATAATCCGGGATGGCTTGATGAAATTTTCTGACTTTCACTGCGATTTCCGATGAAAAGTCGTCTGTGACCGCTTTGTCTGGGTTGTGTTGTCTGGCAACCGGATTATCAAAATAGATGTATTTTTCAGAAGACAGCAAATCTTTCATAAGCGTTTTTCCTATAGTCAGTAGAAGGTGTTTGAAAACTCCCCTGTGAACCCCGCAATGGCGCGGGTTTCCGGGAGATGGCCATCTCCGGCTTGTCCAATCATCTCAGGAGGATGGCCCGTTCAAGGCTTCCTCAACGATTTGGTCTGCCTGCCCGCTTGCCCGCAGTCTTTCCACCATCTTCTGCGGCAATCGGAGGGTGATGTTTTCCCGACCGTCCCGGGCCAGCCTTCCTCGTCCCTTTGCGGGTGTCGGTCCCGTCCATACGATGTTCACAAACACATTTCCATCAAATTTGATCAAACCTTCCATCTGCCTGTCTGTCATGCCGGAGGTGTCACCGCCCACCAGCTCGAGTTTCTGAGCCTGAGCCAGCTCCATGATGGTCAGGTCAAACTCATCCAGATCCATTCCGGACAGTTGCCTCAACAGGTCAATCCTGTGCGTTTTTTTGCTTTCCAGCTTGGATGAGGCGATTTTGAGTGTTTTTTCTTTGTCCATAGTCAGCCATTCCTCTTCCCATCGGAACGCCCTTCATTTGTCAGTTCACCATAAGTGCAAACTTGGGGATTCCCACTTCAAAACGCTTGCTCTTGCTTTTTCTCTTGGAAGGTAGTGATGAATATCATTCAGCCTCCTGTTTGCCAACCGATTTTTTCGGAAACGATTTCAACGCGTCGTTCAGATTTTGAAACACAGGATGGATTTTTTCCCGGACAAATGAGGTAAACTCTTCAGACGACACAAACTTCATCTGATTGTCTGGATCCGAGACCGTCACATCCCCCTCTTTCACCGCATGGTTGAGCAGGGCCAACGCATACCATCTTGCCGCGTGCTTGTCATCCAAAAGGATGACGTGCCCTCCCCGCTCCCTGATGCTTTTGAGCATGTCATTTGAGGCCCGCCATCGGGGAGACTTGGGAAAGGGGTCGCGGTTGTCCCGAATGTAAAAGAGTTTGCCTGAGGGGGATTCAATCAGAAAATCAAGCCCCCTTCTCAGACAATCCTCCACCGATGCCGCAGTCTGATCAACATCAATCATGAAAACGGCATGCACAGGTTCAGCATCAACAGAGGTAACCGTGCAGGTGAAGTCAATATGGTTCTCACCTGTGGGGCGGAGCAACGATTCGATCTGAAAGTTGTTTTCAGAAGGGATGCAAGCCAGAAAGAGTTCCAAGGCGTCTCTCAATAGACCGCGATCGGGCTGACTGTCAGGATTGGACAGGGTTTTCTGGTGCCGGATGTCAAACTCATCTTGCAACTGTTCCATGACATCAGGCGATTCCCACTGCTTTCTGTCAAGCAGGTCCCTCAATATATGATTGGCTTGGGTGATGACCTCTCTCGGACTCTTCAGTCCATCTTCATAAATTTGAACCAGTTCATCCCTGTCAAATGGGAAGAATCCGTTTTCCTGATCTTCCTCCAGAACAGATGCCAATCGTTGCCGGATGATATCCAGAGACGGTTCGAGCGGGCACCCGTCAAGCTCGAACGTGTTGTTTTCGAGCCGCGTGGTGATATGCTGGTCCAATCTGGATTTGAATGCGTCATGCCATTGAAGTGTTCTGACACACACCAAGGGCAACATGGATTTGACCGTATCCATGATGAACCGGAGCATTTTCCCCAGCGCCTGAATCTGGCCATCGGTTTCAAGATTTTCCAGACGATCAAAGCATATCACCATGGGATGATGGTACTGTGTGAAGAGTGAACCTAAGGCATTCAGCATGTCGCGGGCCTCCTGCTCCAGAAATGCCTCGGATTTGTGACGGCGGCTTGGCACATCAAGCAGCGCCAAGTCATTGTCACCCATCAGGGTCCCTTTGAGCCAGTTCAGGGCCGCAAGTCTTTTTTCCGGAACCCGATACTGAAACAGAACCTTCAAAAAATTATAGGGAAGTTCAGGATAATCCGTGAGCATCCGTCTGAAGCATCTTTTCTCAACATGTTCCAGCGCGGCCGGGCTCATCATGCGACTCCTGAAAATATTCGTGGGGTCCTGCCGGAGTCTGCTCAGAAACGTGACATGTTTTTCAACCCTTGATGTCCGAAATATCTTCTCAAGTTCCTCAGTGAAAATTTGAGCCAGAATTCTGTCAAGGCAACTTATATGGGAGCATGGGTTCATTGAACGACAGAGGTTGATCACCAGCTCGCGCAGGAGATAACCATAAGTTCCGGTGGGATCCTCAATGGGTTGAATATAGGCAAAAGGGAAAGATACCTCAGATTGTCTGCCCTGTTCGCATATTCTGCCGACAAGGTGGGTCTTTCCGCTGCCAATTTCCCCAAGCACCAGTCCGGCAAAGATTTGGCCCGGAGTCATGGCTTTTTGCCGGATCAGCCGGCAAAGCCCTTCAAAGGCATTCCGGTTGACGGATTCAGCATTTGGATGGTTGCCGGCCCACGGATCTCCGGCACTGGATGAAGCAAAAGGATTTCTTTCCCTCAGTAGTTTCAGTTTTTCATGTCGGGTCATCATTTGGCAACGAATTGCCTCCCTCGAAATTGAAGTCTCAATTGGCTTAGAATCCCCAAGTTCACATTTATGGTCTGAGAACTCGGAAACTTGGTTTCAGGAGATGGGCTATCAGGTTCTGATGACGCGGAACTGTGTCAGAAACCGAGTTTCTTTGTCTCTGTGCTGTGTACAGGACAAAAAAGGTGACTGAGGAAAGAAGCTCGGCTTTTTCTTGCAGTTGGGAAGTCGGCCCTTTTGGGAAAAAGCCGGGTTTCTCGCCCGTTCCCGACTTTTTGTCCTGTACACAGGTCTCTGTGACATTTTTTGATATGGTCAGGCTTTTCGGATCAGGAGGGATTTGGTACGCCTGGCAGGACTCGAACCTGCGACCTACGGATTAGCTTCACCACCACAGATTTCTCTGCCAACTCTGCAAAGCGGTTGTTTGTGGTCCGGACCATATCTTCACCCTCTCAGGCGCAACACGTATGGCCTCTACAGATCCTCGCCGGAATCAGGTTGATCTGACTCTCATCACGAGTTTCCTCGGTGTTGCCATCAGCATTCTCTGTTAAGGTTCCACCGATACAGTGCTGTCCACTTTGCCGGTTCCTGTTCCCGGCAAAGGCTCCTTTTTTGTTGAAGTCCGTTGCTCTATCCAGCTGAGCTACAGGCGCGCATTATTGAAAATGAACATATCATATGTTTTTTGGGGAGTCCAGAAAAAAGAATGAGCATCCATGATTTTTTTTGAAGGTGTCAAAAACGCAGAATCTCACGCTGGAAAAAAGCTGATTTGCAACGGATTTAGGGAGCCCATCAACTTGAACTGACAATTCTGTGTACAGGAAAAAAAATGATTGAGGAAGGAAGCCCGGCTTCTTCTTGCAGTTGGGGAGTCGGACCGTTTGGGAAAAAGCCGGGTTTCTCGCCCATTCCCGACTTTTTGTCCTGTACACAGCTGACAATTACTTGGTCACACTTATTTTCAGGAGACCAAAAAAGAACTAGTAAGGTGTTTGAAAACATCTGCCACCCTCTGCCCTTTGCCCTGCCCGAAACCAGCACAGATGGGGTACGGGCACGGGCAGCAGGGGAGTTTTCAAACACCTTCAGCCACACCTGCATGGGAAAGACGCAACCTTTCATTCCCACGACAAAGAAACCCGCTTTTCATATGCAAGCCATCAGTTCTCATCTGTCAGTTGCAACTTTATCGGGAATGACAACAAATTGCTTGAAAAATGCCGCAAACTTTGATATTGGACTTATTGGTCATCTTTGCTGGGAATCAAAACAAGGCAAACGGGTACGCTCGGTTCGGACCCCGACATCTTTTGTCGGAGATTGACAAGTCCGAACCGCCTGCCGGATTTGTCAGTCCCCGACAAAAGAAAGTTTGCAGTTCCGCCTTCAGGCGGTCTGACACAGCCGAGAGGCGGAACTACAAACTTTTCATGCAAAAATGAAGGATGCCCGATCTTTTTCCAAAAACAATCAGGATGAAGGTGTCACCATGGGCAAAAATATCAGTAAGTCCAAAAGCTCCTCTAATAATAATGATAAGGCCCTTGTCAAATTTGATCCTCTTCAGCGCTATCTTTCAGAGGTGAACTATTACAAGCTTCTGACCAGAGACGAAGAGAGAGAGTTTGCCTTGAGAGCTTGGGAGGCTGATGACAAGGATGCTGCCTACACGCTGGTAACCTCCAATCTGAGGCTGGTTGTCAAAATCGCGCTCGAATTTCAGAGGGTCTGGATGCAGAATCTTCTGGATCTGATTCAGGAGGGAAACATCGGGCTGATGCAGGCGGTCAAAAAATTTGATCCATATAAGAACGTCAAGTTTTCATATTATGCCTCGTTCTGGATAAAGGCGTACATTCTCAAATTCATCATGGACAACTGGCGCCTTGTCAAAATCGGAACCACCCAAGGCCAGCGGAAGCTTTTTTTCAAGCTGAAAAAAGAGAAACAGAGACTGATTGATCAAGGATTTGATCCCAAACCGAAACTTCTTTCAGAAAGACTGGGAGTGTCTGAGCGTGAGATTATTGACATGGACCAGCGGCTTGACGGCTGGGACGTTTCCCTTGACGCGCCCGTGAAAGAGAACTCAGATACCGAACGGATTGATTTTTTGAGCACCCCTTTGGAATCCGCGGAAGAAAAACTGGCAAAAAAGGAACTGAGCCTCCTGCTTCATGACAAGATCACAACATTCAGGGAGGAATTGACAAAAAGGGAACTTGAGATATTCAATCTGCGCATCTTTTCTGACAGCCCTGCCACCTTGCAGGAAATCGGGGATCGTTACAGCATATCGAGGGAGCGGGTCCGCCAAGTGGAAAAGAGCATTGTCGACAAGATGAGGGACTTCTTCAAGCAGGAGATCGGCGATTTTGATTCATACACCAACAATGGATTGGCCGCTGACCAGAAGCTTTGCATCTCACACAAACGCGCAAATGCACAAAGAAAGAGGTGAAAGGAGTTAAGCAACCGCCTGCGGCCAATGCTATAATGCTCGTCAATCCCTGACGCTTGTCCCCGACATCTCTTCCCCGACAAAAGCTTGCCCCGACATCTTTAATCGGGGGATGTCGGGGAAAAGTATCGGGAAAAGCTGTGTACAGGAAAATGTCACAAAAAAGGGTTGCCGATTCCGTCTTTGTTCCCTCATTATTTTTGGCTTGGAAATCAGCCACCTGCAAAATGCGGGGAACAAAACGGGGATCAACTTTTGGGAACATTGGCAACATTTTCATCACCCCAGTTCGGACCTGTCATCTTTTATCGGGATGGCAAATCCGAACGGCCCGCCGGATGTGCCATGCCAAATGACCGCATTTGCCGCCGTCGGGAGCACAGGAGGAGAAACTTGATCTGTGCGGTCAGGGCCAACCTCCTCGAAAATCCACTGACCGCATGAAAACATATCTGGTTATAACGCTTTTCGGGGAGGCCCTGTCCGTGAACGTGAACGTGAACCCGAACGTGAACTTGAACATGAACGTGAACCCGAACGTGAACATATTCATTTGCGGGCAAGTTCAAGCACAAGTTCAGGTTCAAGTTCAAGTTCAGGTTCAAGTTTACGGGCTCCCCTAAATCCGTTATAATCAGAAACATATCGTATTCACCACCGTTTCAAAACCGGTTGAATGCCATGACATATATGATTCAATTGGCAACTTATAGGATATCAGAGCAAATGAAAACCAATTTCTTGAAGCTGACCCTCTTTCTGACACTCCTCTTCTTGCTGAATCAGGTGATCCTCACAGGGTGTGTGCTGGTGAAAAAGCCGCCCCCACATGCGGGGATTGAGGAGGCAGATACGTCACCCCCCTCACCTGACACGGGGCAACACATATCGGACGATTCTTTGATTCCAAAGGCCTTTTTCAAGGCCGATGCCCGATATTACTATTATATGGAAGCCCAGTTGCATAGAAAGCAAGGGGAGATGGACAAGGCGGTGGATTATCTCAGAAAGGCGATGGAATGTGACCCCACGTCCTCGTTTCTCCAAAAAGAGATGGCAAACCTTTATCTGCGCCAGAACGACAGGCAGAACGCATTGAATGTTGTTGAGGGAATGATGGCGAATGAGCCGGACAATGTGGAATCGCTCATTGTCTATGGCAGGCTGAAACAGGAGCTGAAGCAGGTGGACCATGCCAGAGAAGCCTACGAAAAGGTCATTGCCATTGACCCGAAACAGAAAGATGTCTATCTGTTGCTGGGGAACCTCCATTTTGAGGCGGGGGACATGGAGAACGCTTCCCGAGTATATGAACAGTTGATTCACCATTTCCCTGACGCGTATGCAGGATATTTCTTCCTCGGAAAGATTCATGTCAGACGGGGCAACTTGGCTGAAGCTGAAAAAAAATTCAAAAAGACTCTGGACCTGGAATTCGATCTGGATGAGCCTTGGTTTGAGTTGGCAAAGATTTATGACATTCAGCAGAAGAAGACGCGTGTGATTCGGGTCTATGAGAGCATCCTTGAAAATGATCCAGACAACATTCGGGCCATGATCGCGCTGGCCTACTTTTATCACAAAAACGGGAATCTGAAGAAGGCCGAAGAACTGTTCAAGGATCTCGGGACAAGGAGCCGTTACGATCCCGAGATCATTCGGAAGGTGGTTCAGTTTTACATTGACCAAGAGAAATATGACCCAGCGATCACCATCCTTGAAGGCATGTTGAGGAGTGCGCCGGACCATTCGGATATCCATTACGCGGCCGGCATTGCCTTTGACAGACTCAAAGAGGGAAAGCGGGCCATCGAACATTTCAAGGCGGTGGATCGTGATTCCAAGTTCTATCACAACGCGGCTGTGCATATCTCCTTTTTATATCAGGAACAGGGGAACATCCGCGAGGCGATTCGCTTCTTGAAAGAGGTCATTGAAAAAGTCCCTGACAATCCTGAGTTTATGATCTATCTGGGAGCATTTTACGAAGAGACGGAGGAATTTCAGGAGGCTGAGAAGGTCCTTCAAAAAGGGCTTGAGATTGACCCTGACAATGGCAGGCTCTATTTTCGCCTAGGGGTGGTTTATGACAAATGGGGCAAAAAGGAGGTGTGCATTGACGCGATGAAGGAGGCCATACGCCTTGATCCTCAGAACGCAAATGCCCTGAATTATCTCGGATACACTTATGCGGATCTGGGGCGGAACTTGGATGAGGCAGAAGACCTTATTATAAAGGCATTGGAATATAAGCCGGATGACGGATATGTCACCGACAGCCTCGGGTGGGTCTATTTCAAAAAAGGGATGTTCGACAAGGCGGTGGAGATTCTTGAAAAGGCCGTCAACTTGGTCCCTGATGATCCGATCATACTGGAACACCTCGGAGACGCGTACCTGAAGACCAACAATAAGGAAAAGGCCATTGAATTCTATAAACGGTCCCTTGAGAAAAAGGAGGAAAAGGATAAGCCAACCCTTGAAGATAAGATTCGTGAACTGACGGGAGAGTAAACGACATCCCCACGATCGGTTCGGATTGCCAAATCCGAACCCCTGTCCACCATGCTCGGTTCGGATTGCCAAATCCGAACCCCTGTCCACCATGCTCGGTTCGGATTGCCAAATCCGAACCCCTGTCCACCATGCTCGGTTCGGATTGCC
>JAOZRQ010000262.1 GCA_029940115.1 Desulfobacterales bacterium | reverse complement strand
AGAAACTGACTTGACCATCTGTATTCACTCAAAAATTTGGGTGCGAAACTTGAGAAACTTAGTCTCTTTGGAAGTAAGTATTCGGTAAAACCCGTCCACTTCACCCCACGCTCGGTTCGGATTGACAAATCCGAACCCCCATCCCGCCGGATTTGGCAATCCGGCGGGAGCGAGGACGGGGTTTACCGAATATTTACCTTTGGAACACATGAAAGTCAGTGGCGACAGACAACGGACGATTTACATGGAGGAAGATATGGAGATTCTGGTATGCGTGAAGAGGGTTCCAGACACCTCTGAAAACGAGATTGAGATCAACAAGGATGGGTCCGACATTGAGCGGGATGATCTGGTCTATTCGGTAAATGAATGGGACAACTACGCTATAGAAGAGGCGATTCAGATTCGGGACAATGTCGGCGGCGCGGTGACGGTGGTGACGGTGGGCGATGAGGAATCCGAAGAGGTCTTGCGGCGGGAGATGGCCATGGGCGCGGACAATGGCCTCCATCTTCTCGACAGTGCGTTTGACGGATCCGACGGACGCGGGATCGCAACGATTCTCAAGGCTGCGGTGGAGAAGGGAAATTACGACCTGATTCTCACCGGCGCGCTGGCTGACGACGGTGCGGGTCAGATGGGCGGCATGCTCGCTGCCATGCTCGACTATCCGTATGCGTCCCTGGTGAACAAGATAGAGGTGATTGATGACAAAAAGATAAAGGCGGGCCGCGAGATTGAAGGCGGAAACCAGGAGATGAGCGAGATGGACCTTCCCTGTGTGCTTTCCATCCAGACCGGCATCAACGAGCCGCGTTACGTGGGGATCCGGGGGATCCGGAAAGTCGCGTCAGTGGAGATTCCGACACTGACCGCGGGGGATCTCGGCATCGCTCCCGAATCCGTGGGGGATGCCGGTGCGAAGGTGAAACGGATGGATTATTTCATGCCTGAGATGGGCGAAGGCGCAGAGATGCTCGAGGGGAGCACGGATGAAATCATCGAGAAACTGATCGAAATGCTCAAAGCCAAAGGAGGGATCAAGTAATGGCTCAGATTTTCGCATATGTCGCTCACAAAGCGGGCAAGGCGGATGATTCCGCGCTGGAACTGACTGTCGCCGCGAAGAAGATCGACCCGAATGCCTCTGTCACTGCCATCGTTGTGGGATCCGATGCGGTCTGCAACGAGGTCGCGGCGTCTTACAACGAGGTCTGGAAGATCGGCACAGACGCATACCCGAACGCCGAGGTGATCCGGAAGGCATTGGTCAACATTTTGCCCAAAGAGAGCATCGTGCTCATCTCCCATGACACGTTCGGCATGGATCTGAGCCCGGGCCTGTCCGTGAAGCTCGATTCGGCATTTGTCGCGGATGCGATGGATTTTGAGGGGATCGAGGACGGAAAGCTGAAGGTGATCCGTCAGGAATACGCGGGAATGGTCACCACCCATGTGAGTTGCGACATCGCAAACGGCGCGGTGGTCAATGTCCGTCCCGGGGCCTTCCAGCCGGATGAGAGCACGGGCGCGGGCGGTTCGGTCGTGGACAAGACCGGCGACGCGGGGGATCTCTCAGAAACCACCCGTCGGTTTCTCGAAGTGGTGGAGGCCGAGGTGGGCGATGTGGATATCACCAAGTCGGATATCCTCATCTCGGTGGGCCGGGGCATCGAGGATCAGGACAACTTGGAGATCATCAACGATCTGGCCAAGGCGGTGGGCGGCGATGTCTCCTGCTCACGTCCCATTGTTGACGCCAAGTGGTTGGAAAAAGCCCGTCAGGTCGGAACTTCGGGCCAGACTGTGAAGCCGAAGGTCTATATGGCCCTCGGCATCAGCGGATCCTTCCAACACATGGGCGGCATCAAGGGGAACCCCTTCCTCGTGGCCGTGAACAAGAACGCAAAAGCCCCCATATTCCAAGTTGCGGATGTGGGCGTAGTCGCGGACATCCTTGAGTTCGTGCCGGAGCTGACAGAGAAGGTCAGCGAGATGAAATAGACGTAAAAAGGGCGCATTTGCAAAGGAGTGCGGAAGTGAAAAGGCAACGTCCAAGTCAGGGACGTTGCCTTTTCTTTTTCGCAACTTTTGGAGAAGACAATCATGTTGGTCATTGACTATGTGTTGGTATTGGCGGGAGGTGTCTTATGGGAGCTTTGGAGATCCGAAAAGGACACCCGGGACATGCAGGCAAAAGCGGCGGATGCCAAATATGAGAAGGCATTTGCAAAGTTGAAAACAGAACTGGATGCTCTGGCGGCTGAAAAGATCGATGTCTCCGATCAGCTATCTCAACTTCAGGAAAAACTTTCGGAACTTGAGAAATCAAGACCCGGAATTCCTGAAAAGACCTTTTATGCTCACTCCGGCATGTTTGCCGGCAAGCCCTGTCAGCCTGCAAAAGACTCCCGCAAATGGGAAATTCTGGGACAGATCATGGATGACAATATCAAATTGAGGGCGGAAACTGAAATCAGAGCCACTCGGGTTTATAATGAAGGAGAAACGCTTAATGACCATTTTTCACATCGGGATTGATCTGGGAACGAGCCGGACGTCCATCACCACATCAACCGGCAGACGCCTGACCACCATCACCTGTGTCGGATATCCGAAGGATGTCATCTCACGGAAGAGGTTCGGAAAGGAATACCTGCTCGGGAGCGAGGCGTTGGAGAATCGGCTGGCGCTCGACATGATCTGGCCCCTTGCCGAGGGGGTCATCTGTGAGGATGAAAAAGCATCTGAGGCCACAGGGATCATCCTGAAGCACATCATCACCGAAGCCCTTCCTGAAAAGAAGGAGACCGATCATATCTATGCGGCCATCGGTGTGCCGGCTCAGGCGAGCATCAAGAATAAGAAGGCCATTTTGGAGATCACAACGGACTTCATCAAGAAGGTCCTCATTGTCAGCGAGGCGTTTGCTGTTGCCTATTCGATTGACAGGTTTGACGAGTGCCTGATCGTCGATATCGGTGCCGGGACCACTGATTTGTGCCGGATGCACGGATCGATTCCTGAAAAGGAGGATCAGGCGACACTGAAGGCCGCAGGAAATTTTCTTGACCATGAACTGACCAAGGCGATTTCCGAAGAATTTCCCGATGTCCAGCTCACCCCTCAGATCATCAAACGCATCAAGGAGAAGCATGGGTATGTCTCCAATGTTTCCGATCCCGTGGAAGTGACGCTCACCAGCCGAGGAATCCCCTCCCCGTATGACATCACGGACATCCTCAGGGAATCTTGTCTGAAACTGACTGATCCCATCTGCAAGGCCATCCAGGATCTGGTCGGCACATTTGATCCGGATTTCCAAGAAAAGCTTCGGAACAACATCATCATCGCCGGCGGCGGATCCCGGCTCAGAGGGATAGACACCGCGGTGGAGAGAAGTCTCCAAGAATACGGCGGCGGGAGTGCGGTCTGTGTGCAGGATGCCGAACACTGCGGAAGCGTCGGCGCGCTGAAGATGTGCATGGAGATGCCTGAAGCGTATTGGGAGAAAATATGAGTTGGATGCTTGATGTTGGATGCTTGATGTTGGATGCTTGATGTTGGATGCTTGATGTTGGATGTTGGATGCTTGATGCTTGATGCTTGATGTTGGATGCTTGATGCTTGATGTTGGATGGATAATTTGCAAATATTCGGTAAACCCTGTGTCGCTCGCGCCGGATTGACAAATCCGGAGGGGATGGCGGTTTGGGTTTGTCAATCGTTCGACGGCTCGACTGAGCTCGCCGAAGTCTGAACCGAGCATGAGGACGAGTTCCACCGAATACTTACGATAATTTTTCCTTTGAAGGCAAGGATCCACGTTTGCCGAAAAAGGGGCCTTCGCTGGAATGACAGGCTTTTTGGCCTGACCTCTGCCCTTTAACCGCACAGGTTGAAAGATGGCTTTGAAAAAGACAACTCATCGCACCCTTCGGCGGCTTTCACACCACCTGTTCGGAATGGCGTATGGGCTGGCGGCTTGGGTTTATAGAATATCCAAAAGGGTCTTGCACCCTCTTACGCACAGTCATCCGAGAATTCACCGCTTCGCCGTGACCCTGCGGGAAGCCTTCAGGGAACTGCTCCGTCCACCTGAAATCACACGGCCGCCCCCAGTGCCTGAACCACTCCATGAGATCACTCCCGACCCCCAGGAACATCCTCTGGAGAGACCCCCTCTGCCGGAATGGCTCTTGGAGGAGTGGCGGGAGGTTCACGCGATTGATCCCCAGTTGTTCCCGGAATCCGGGCTTGCTGAGATCATTCCCCATTATCATGTGCCGACATCCCGCATTGCCGGCCCCTATCTGGAACTCTGCGGATTGTGCGGAGAGGGGGTCAGTCATCTGTTTCTGGCACCTTGGCTGGTCAGGGGCGGGGCCGATCTCGTCACCCTGAACTATGTGCAGTCCCTGATCACCCAAGGCATGGCGGAAAATATCCTCCTCATCACGACGCTTAATGCAGATTCTCCTTGGAAGAGGCGTGTTCCTGAGTCGGTCCGCGTGGTCGAGTTCGGAAAAAGATACGACTTCCTCTCCCCAGAAGAACAGGAGAGACTGCTGGTCAGGTTGCTCTTGCAGATGGCCCCCGGAATCATCCACAACATCAATTCCGATCTCGGATACCGGATATTTGCCAAATACGGAAAAGCCTTGGCCAGCACATCAAGATTGTATGTCTCCTCCTTCTGTTTCGACTATACGGAACAGGGACGAACCGTCGGCTATGGGGTATGGTATCTCAGCAAATGCTTTGACTCTCTGGAGGCGGTGTGGAGCGATAATCAGGCGCATCTGAACGAATTGCAACGGATGTACGCGTTTGACAAAGAGAAGTTGCATGTCCTCTATCAGCCAGCCCCTCAAATTCCTGGGAGGAGGCGGTTCGACTCGGCTCCTCCCAATAAAGACGGCCTCAGCATCCTGTGGGCCGGCAGGCTCGACAGGCAGAAGCGGCCCGACATTCTGATCCGAATTGCACAGAGATGCCGGGACCTGCCGATCAGGTTCCACGTTTACGGCTCGCCAGTCATTGACACCGATGCTTATACCGGGGCATTCTCAAACTTGGAAAACCTGACATACCATGGCGGGTTTGACGGGCTTCCCTCTCTGCCAGCAGAGGAGTATGATCTGTTTCTCTACACCTCCGAGTGGGATGGCCTGCCCAATGTGTTGCTGGAGGCCATATCCCTGAGATTGCCAGTCATCGCGTCGGATGTCGGCGGCATCTCGGAACTGATCCAGCACGAAAAGACCGGGTTTCTCATCGCCCCTTATGATGATGTGGATCAGTTCTCAGACTGCCTGAGAAAGATCGCAGAGAACCCCTCCGTGCTCGGCCCCATCTCGGATAATGCCTATTGGTTGGTCTCCTCAAGACATTCTTGGGAGGCGTTCAATGGAAGGATAACGGATTTAGGGGAGGCCTGTGCCTGTTCATGTTCATGAGCAACGGGCATGGGAACGGACACGGGAATGGGAATGGGCACGGGAATGGGCACGGGCATGGGCACGGGGAATGGGCATGGGCATGGGCACGGGAATGGGCATGGGCACGGGAATGGGGCACGGGCCTCCCAAAAAGCGTTATAATCAGGAGTCAGGAAAAAAGAGGAACCTTATGAAAAAACTAGGCATCAACGGATTTGGAAGGATCGGCAAGCTCACGGTCTGGCATCATGTCGGGCGGAAGTATGTGGATGAGCTGGTGGTGAACATCGGGCGTGAGGTGGGAACCTCCCTCGCGGACATCGCCCATTATGTGGAGCGGGATTCGTCTTACGGCCTGCTTCGCGGATATCTGCACGGGTACAACTCGGCACCGGCCGTTCAAGATGTGGATGAGGCAAAAGGGACCATGACCATCAACGGCATGAAGGTCACGTTCTTACAGGCCTCGAGAAACCCGGCCCAGATCCCCTGGAAGGATCAGGGCGTCCGGCTGGTTGTGGACACCACCGGGAAATTCCTCGACCCCACCTTGCCACCGGACCATCCCAACGGCTCGGTGCGGGGCCATCTCGACGCCGGGGCCGAGAAGGTGGTCGTGTCCGCGCCGTTCAAGATCAAGGACAAGAAATCGGACTTGAGCGGTGCCATGCCCGACGATGCGGTGACCACCGTCATGGGCGTCAACGGGAACGACTACGATCCCCGGCAGCACAAGATCGTCTCCAACGCATCCTGCACCACCACCTGCTTGGCCCACATGATGAAGCCGCTGCTCAACGTGTTCGGTCCCCGGAAGATTCTCTCCGCGTCCATGTCAACGATCCACGCGGCCACCGGATCCCAGCAGGTTCTGGACCGGTTGCCCAAGACCGGTGCGGGGGACCTGAGAAAGAACCGGAGCGTGATGAACAACATCATCCTGACCACCACCGGCGCGGCCAAGGCGCTCCGGCTCGTGATCCCGGAGATGGAGCATATCGGATTCATCGCGGAATCGGTTCGGATCCCCACCAGCACCGGCTCCCTCATCATTCTGGTGCTGAATCTCCAAGAGGAGCCTTCTGGCGAATCGGTCCGGCGGGAGACGATCAACGAGGTCTATCGCCAAGCCGCGGAGATTGATCCGAACAAGTACCTCCATTACACCGAAAAGCAGAATGTCTCCTGCGACATCATCGGCCTTCCCAAGGCCGCCACAGTGATCGAAGGGCATGAGACCCACACCCGCACCGCGGAGATCACCCTTGATCTGAAAAACGTGCCAGGGATGGATCAGGGCGTGATCGGCTCCTTGAAAGACTCGATCATCCGGATTCCGGTGACCCAAGCTGTGATCTACGGCTGGTACGACAACGAGATGGGGAGCTATGTGAACATCATGGGGGATCGGGTGGTGAGCGTGGCGGAGAATATGTGACCGGATGGTCCATGCCGAGTATGTCGGAAAGAATCAGGAAGCGGTACGGCCGCTTGATTATATGGCTTTTAACAAAAAGATTGTCCCAAGCCGGTTTGTAGTTCCGCCTTTAGGCGGTGTGACACCGCCTAAAGGCGGAACTACGAACTATGTTAAAACCTCTACAACTGTGGAATAGGCGATGAACGGAGGCACAGTATGCAGATTGCATCCATCCAGATGGCCGTGGTCGAAGACGACAAGGCCGCCACCTTGGCAAAGGCTGCCGACAACATTCGGCGTTGCAACGGCGCGGACCTGATCATCCTGCCCGAAATATGGAATGTCGGTTTCATGAGTTTTGACCGCTACATCCCCGAGGCCGAAGAGACGAACGGAGAGACCTTGGAACTGCTTCGGGGGCTGGCCAGAGAGACCGGAAGTCATATCCATTCCGGCAGCTTCGTGGAGAAGAACGGAGATCGCCACACCAACGCCAGTCGCCTGATTTCTCCGGACGGAGAGATTCAGGCCGTCTATCGGAAGATCCACCTGTTCGGCCACAATTCAAGGGAAACAGAGATTCTGACTCCGGGTGAAGCCATCGTGGTGGTCGAAACGCCCTTGGGAAAGATCGGAATGGCCACCTGTTATGACCTCCGATTTCCGGAACTGTTTCGGGCCATGGTCGATCAGGGGGCTGAAATTTTTCTGGTCTGCTCGGCCTGGCCCTATCCTCGGCTGGCGCATTGGCTGATGCTCAACCGGGTCCGGGCCTTGGAAAATCAGTGTTTCCTCATCTCGTCGAATTCCGTCGGCATGAATCAGGGCACCCAGTTCGTCGGCCACAGCATGATCGTCAACCCTTGGGGCACCATTCTCGCTGGCGGCGGGGACGAGGAGATCATCGTGCGGGCAGATATTGATCTTTCGGACCTCTGGGACGCCCGGAAGCAGTTTCCGGCCTTGGCCGACCGCGTCAATAGGTTGAATGCCAAGTTCTCTCTCTGATCACATATATGCGCGAAATTTATGGAGGAAATCTGTGTACAGGACAAAAAATCGGAAACGGGCGATAAACCCGGCTTTTTTCCAAACAGGCCGACTTCCCAACTGCAAGAAAAAGCCGGGTTTCTTTCCTCAGTCACCTTTTTTGTCCTGTACACAGGGAGGAAATAATGAGACTGACGTTAATGGAAGGGAACGAAGCCATCGGCTGGGGTGCCGTGGCCGCGGGCTGCAACTTTTTCGCGGGATATCCGATTACCCCGGCCACAACGATCTGCCAGACCATGCTCAAACTGCTCCCACCCAAAGGGGGGATCTGTCTTCAGGGGGAAGACGAGATCGCCTCAATCGGTTTTTGTCTCGGAGCGGCGATGTCGGGCATGAAAACCATGACAGCCACATCCGGCCCGGGCATCAGCCTGTGCAGTGAACAGATATCCTTTGCCATCGGGAGCGAGATTCCCCTTGTCATCGTTGATGTTCAGCGGCTGGGCCCCTCCACCGGTTCCGCCACCAAAGGGGCGGACGGAGATATCCAGTTTTTGCAGTGGGGCAACAGTGGCGGACAACCAGTGATCGTGTTGGCCCCGGTGGACGTGAAGGATTGCTATGTGCTCACCATGCATGCCTTCAATCTGGCCGAACAATATCGCTGCCCGGTATTCGTCGCCGCCAACAAAGAGATTTCCATGATTAGGGAGACCTTTGAAATGGATGGATTGGATATTCCGCCAATCATTGAACGCCCTAAGGCGGACCCGAATGCACCATTTCTGCCCTTTGGCGTGAGGGAGAATCAGCGGGTGCCCGATTTTCTCGCCATCGGTGATGATTGCCTGGTACGTCAGACATCCTCCACCCACGGACCGGATGGATATATCACCACCGATCCGGATCAGATATCCATGATGCAGGAGCGTCTATACGCCAAGCTGAACAAGGCCGTGCCCGAGTTCACCCATTTCGACGAATATGACGTGCCCAACGCCGACACATTGGTGGTTGCCTATGGGGTGACGGCCCGCGCGGCGAAAGCGGCGGTCAGGAAACTGCAGCAGAGCGGCCACCCGGCATCGCTGCTGGTCCTTAAAACCTTATGGCCCGTGCCTGAGACGCTGATCAGGGAAAAGGCCGCCCCATACAAACGGGTGGTCATGGCAGAAATGAATCTCGGACAGTACGTCAGGGAACTTCAGCGAGTGTTGCCCGATAAAAAACTTGATTTTCTGGGACAGATGAATGGCGAACTGATCAAACCCGGACAGATCGTGGAGGTGATTCAATCTGGGACAAATGAATGGCGAACTGATCAAGCCCGGCCAGATCATGGAGGTGATTCAAAATGGGCATCTTTACATTTTGCCTGAAAGGTGGTTCACACTTTTCAGTTTGCAGTTCCGCCTTCAGGCG
>JAOZRQ010000261.1 GCA_029940115.1 Desulfobacterales bacterium | reverse complement strand
AACTTATTGTTTCTCATTCCCGGTTTCAGCATCCTTCATATTGGGCACCGTTTTTATTGATAGGGAACTGGCGGTAAACTCCGAATCGGCGCGATGATCCATACCGAGGAAAAGGGTCCCGTCAACGCGCTCTGGCGTAAAGGCGGCCAAGATAGGCGATCAGGTGCTGTGGGGCCACTTCCATGCCAGTCCCAACGATGTGTGATGTGATTCACAAGGAACCGAGATTCAAGACCCACGCGACGAGCTTTGACGCGGGTTTCCGGGAGATGGCCATCTCCGGTTTGTCCAATCATCTCAGGGGATGGCCCGCTCATGAAGGGTTTGAAAGCAGAACCGTCAAACAGCATGATTTGACAAGAGGCGGATGGCCCGCTCATGAAGGGTTTGAAAACACCTTCTAGAGAATCTCAGAATCCCAGAATCCATAAAAAAATCTCTGGAATCCATAAAAAAATCTCTGGATTGCATTTTCAGCTTGAAAACACCTTTGAACAACGGTATATTGAACCTCTGTGTACAGGACAACCCGGCTTTTTTCCAGACAGGCCGATCTCCCGACCGCAAGAAAAAGCCGGGTTTCTTTTCATCAATCATTTTTTTGTCCTGTACACAGATTGAACCTATTTGATCGCGATGTCAAGCAACTGTCAGCACTGGCAACTGACGATTTACAGGGAGACCGATCATGGCGATAAGCAAAGAACTTCTTGAGATTCTGGCCTGTCCCAAATGCAAGGGGGACATCCATCTGAATGACACAAAAGATGGGCTGATCTGTGACAACTGTCAGCTCTTATATGAAATCAGGGATGAGATTCCCATCATGCTGATTGAGGAGGCAAAACCTCTAAGAACATGAGCATCCCCCAGATCCCCAAGCCTGCAAAGCGGATCATCGGCCTTTTCATGAGGGAAAAAGTCTTGCTGAAGCCTGTGGCAGACGATCTGGTGGAAAGTTTCGGCCCAGTGGATATGGTCAGCCCGTGGTTTCCTTTTGACCAGACCACCTATTACGAATCTGAAACGGGAACCCCCCTTTTCAGGCGGATGTTGACCTTCAAGAATCTGACCCAGCAGGATATGCTACCGGAGACAAAGCTTGTCACCAATGCTCTTGAAGGGAAATATTCAGAGAAGGGCCGACGAAAGGTCAACATTGATCCGGGCTATCTGGTCCCTGAACGGTTTGTCCTTGCCACCGGCAAGAATTTCACCCACAGACTCTATGTCGGCCAAGGGATTTACGCGGATCTGACCCTGATTTACACAAAAGGGGGGTTTCAGAAATTGCCTTGGACCTATCCGGATTATGCCGACAAAAATATGCTCGCATACCTTGAAAGGGTGCGCAGAAGATACATCCATGATCTTAAAAAGGCTGTAAGCTGAAAGCTGTAAGCAAGCTTACATCTTGTCACTTACAGCTTACAGCTTACAATTTACAGCTATGACAAAAAGCATGACCGCATTTTCCAGTGCGGAAAAAACAGAGGGAAACCTGACTGTCCATGTGGAAATCCGCTCCTACAACAACAGGTACTTGGATATGATGTTGCGGATTCCTCCCCCCTTTCTCTCCTTGGAAGAGGGGATCAAACGGCAGGTCACCGAAAAAGTGACAAGGGGCCGCATCGAACTCAGGTTGCAGATAAAGGACGAATCTGATAATGCCTGGGGCTTTGAGATTGACCGACCGAAAGCCATGGCATACCACCGCGCGCTTGTCCAGATGAGGGAGATGTTTCACATCAAAGAGGCGATCCCCCTGAACATGCTTTCAGGGATGATCAAACCCGCGGAAGCAGAAAAGGACATGGAAGCACACGGTTCCATGGTTGCCGACTGTGTGAACACCGCCTTGGACGATCTGAACGAGATGCGACAAAAGGAAGGGGATTTTATTGCCCGGGATTTTGCCCAACGGCTGGATGGAATCGAAAGGGCCGTTCATCAGCTGGAAAGAGATGCCCAAGGACTCTTGTCCCATTATCAGGAACGGTTAAAGGAGCGGATCACCGCCCTGACTCAGGGAATTGTCGAGACCGACCCGGGCCGCATTGCCCAGGAAGCCGCGTTTCTTGCGGACAGAAGTGACATTTCAGAAGAGATTGTCCGGGCAAAAAGCCATATCCAACAGTTCCGAACGGTCATGGATTCCCAAGAGCCCTCGGGCCGGAAACTGAACTTTCTGTTGCAGGAGATGAACCGGGAATTCAACACCATGGGATCCAAGGCGGGAAATGCGACATTCTCGCATACCATTGTGAATGTCAAATCCGAACTTGAAAAAATAAGGGAGCAGGTACAGAATGTCGAGTAAGGACCTGAAACTTGAAACGGGACAAAGTCTGCTGCATGTCGGTTTCAGAAGCACGGTCGTTGCTGACCGGGTCGTCGCCATCTTGTTGCCCGGCTCCTCACCCATGAGGCGGCTCAAGGAAGAGGCAAAAGAGGAGAGACGTTTGCTGGATGTGACCCATGGACGCAAAACCCGCTCCATCATTGTCATGGACAGCAATCATATTGTCCTCTCCGCCATACAGGCGGAAACCATATCCCAGCGGTATGAAATGCTGAGAGAAGACAGGAAAAGACGCCGCGAGGAGGAGACACTTGGGGAGGAGGATGAAGATGAAGACTGACCAAGGGACGCTTTTCATCCTTTCCGCGCCATCAGGAGCCGGAAAGACCACACTTTGCAATGCATTGCTGGCACGCTTTCCCGATATCCGCTTTTCGGTGTCATACACCACACGGCCCCCCCGTCCAACTGAAAGAGGGGGGATGGATTATTGTTTCATCACAAAAGAGGCCTTTGTGAGGGGAATCGAAAACGGCAGATGGGCCGAATGGGCCGAAGTCCATGGCAATTTTTACGGGACCTCCGCAGAGTTTCTGGACAGCAGTTTGGCGGCCGGCCATTCTGTTCTCTTGGATATTGATGTCCAAGGAACCTTGCAGATCCTCAGACGCCACCCGGAGAGTGTGACCATCTTCATCATGCCGCCCTCGCCTGAGGTCCTGATGAGGCGGTTGGAATTGAGGGGAATGGATGCCGATGATGTCATTGAGACCCGACTTCTGAATGCAAAAAAGGAGATGGCGGAGAAGGATCGTTACCGTCATGTCATCGTGAATGACCAATTGAATGAAGCCATTGAAAATTTGATTTCCACTGTGGAGAGATACATAAGATGAAGACCCAAAAACCTGGAAAAAAGGGTGGCAAGAAACAGAAGCCTGTAAAGAAGGAGACTCTTTTCGGATTCCACCCGGTGATTGAGGCGCTCAAGGCGGGCAGGAGGGAACTCTTCGAGCTCCTCTATACAAAGGACAATGCCCTGAGCCGGTTTGAAAGAATGGCCGGGACCGATCCCGAAAGACATGCCATCCTGCAAGGGCTGAAAAAGCTGAACAAGGTTCATCCTGATCAACTGGCCTCCTTGGCCGGCACGGACGCGCATCAGGGGATCGGGGCCACCATGACCCGATATCCCCTGGTTGCGGGGGCTGACATCCTTGATTCGGCTACTGACACTGACGCCCCCTTGCTGCTTCTGCTCGACAACATGGAAGACCCCCACAACATGGGCGCGCTGATTCGGAGCGCGCTCTGTGTCGGTGTTGACGGGGTGATCATCCCAAAGGACCGATGCGCCCAACCGACTCCTGTGGTATCGAAAATATCCGCCGGCGCGCTGGAGCATCTGCTTCTCGCGCGGGAGACAAACTTGGTGAACACTATGAAGGAGTTGAAGAAGAAGGGCCTCTGGATCGCGGGACTCGACCGAGCTGGCGAAAAGCCCCTGTTTGACACGGATCTGACCGGCCCCATGGCCATTGTTGTGGGAGGGGAGGAGAAAGGCTCCCGCCCCTTGGTCAGAAGGCATTGCGACTTTCTGATCTCCATTCCCCAGCAGGGACTGGTTGACTCTCTGAACGCGTCGGTCGCGGGAGCGGTGGTCATGTATGAGGCATTCAGGCAGCGACGTTTGAAACTTGGCACTTGAAATTTTGAAAGGGAATGACATGCTGAAAAATCTTTATGATTTCAAAAAGGATCTGAACAGACGGGGCGTATTCTTTTGTTTCAGCGGACCGGTTTCCCAAGAACTTCTGGTGGAAATCGGTGCGACCCTGAAGCAGAAAATGAGACTGGAGGAGACGCGCAACTCAACGGCCCTGAGAGTGTTCTCCATGGTGGTGGAACAGGCGCAGAACATCATCCATTATTCCGCTGAAAAATGCCCCAAGGACAACGACAACCCGCCGACGGAGAACGCCGAGGAGTTGAGCATCGGGATCATCGCGGTGGGATATGAGGATCAGCACTATTTTGTGCTGTGCGGAAACAGGATTCGCAATCAGGATATTGGAAGGCTCCGTGAACGGCTGGTCAATTTGCAGAAGATGGGCAAGGACGAGTTGAAGAAGTTCTACAAGCAGGAGCGCAGAAAAGGGCCGTCTCCCGGAAGCAGGGGCGCGGGACTCGGCTTCATTGACATGGCGAAGAAGGCCAGCAAACCCATCGAATTCGACTTCAGGAAGATTGATGGGAACTTCTCTTTCTTTTCTTCAAAAACGGTTATTTAAAGGGGGATCGCCATGGAGAACCTAAAACTCGAAGCCACGAGATACACCCCTGCGATATCCTTTGATTGTGAACGTCATGTTCTTGAGATCAACGGCGAATCTTACCCTGAAAACATCGCGGAGTTTTACGCGCCTGTTTTTTCTTGGGTGGAAGAATATCTCGAACAACTGGAGGACCAAGAGGTGATGGTCAACATGGAGCTGATCTATTTCAACAGCAGCTCCTCGAAAATATTGCTTGATTTCTTCGAACTCTTGGAGGATGCGTCCAGCAACGGCAAACGCATCACCGTCAGCTGGATTTATGAGGAGGAGGATGAGGACACGCAGGAATTCGGGGAGGAGTTCCAAGAGGATTTTGAATCATTGAAATTCAATCTGGTCCAGAAAAATTCATGAATTCGGTCTGACCCAAGTTGTGCGATTCTTCAATGACAATCCGATCCGCATTCAGCAATATGTGGACATCGGAAGTTTTCGCATGTTCACCCATGGGGTGATTTGTGTTTTCAGACAAAGAATGTCATGTGACATGTCTGCACAGAAAAAGGTCTCCCTTCTTCTCGGTGATTTGTGTTTTCAGACAAAGAATGTCATGTGACCAGATTTTTGTTGACTTGGAAGTCAGTCTCTGCTATCAGTCATCTGAATATGACGGGCTGATGGACATTTTTCAGACCATATGGGGTCTGATGAATTTGGAAGGAGGTGGTAGAAAGATTTTCAATTTTCAATTCTTGATTAACTTTGATTATCAAACCTTGACAAAAATCACGGAGGAAAAAAAATGAAAAAGAGTTTAAATCTTGCATGTTTGATGCTGTGGATGGTCAGCCTGTCCGCGGTGCCGGCATCCGCACTGACCATCGTGTCCATGGACACCCCCGAAAATCTGGCCCGGCGTCTCATCGGAACAGGGGTTGCCATATCAAATGTCTCCTACACCGGTGCAACGGGCGCGTCCGGATATTTTGAAGGCGGCACGGCCGCGGGAATCGGGATTGAGAGCGGCGTTGTCCTGACAACCGGCTCCGCTTCCTTTTTGAACACGGCGGAGAACACCTCTCCCTACACATCGGAAGCGAATGGGCTTTTGGGGGGATGCCGATCTTGACCAGCTGATTTCCGGGTATGGGACATATGACGCGACGGTCCTCGAATTCGATTTTGTAAGCACCGGGGACGCCGCATTCTTCAATTATGTGTTCGGTTCCGAGGAGTATAATGAATGGGTGGACTCCGATTTCAATGATGTGTTCGGCTTTTTTGTCAATGGTGTGAATCATGCCCTGCTTCCCGGAGGCGTGCCCGTTTCGATAGACACCGTGAACAACGATGTCAATTCCGATTATTATAATGACAACGAAGGCACCCCGGTTTACGATGCGGATGGCACCTATCTCAACAATTTTGTCGGATTCAGTTCACCCCCGCCATATGCTTTTGAGTATGACGGGTTCACCGATGTTCTCACCACCCGCATCACCGGACTGACACCCGGAGAAGTTTATCATATCAGACTGGCAATAGCAGACGCAGGTGACTTTGATCTTGATTCCGGTGTCTTTCTCCAAGCAGGGACCTTCTCCAACACCGTCACCCCCTCAGGTGAGGCGCCTGAACCTGCCACAATTTTTCTTTTGGGAGCCGGGCTGGCCGGGCTGGCTTCAGTCAGAAAGCGACTATGCTTCTGAAACTCTCTCAACTATCCAAAACCTATCCCGGAACGGCCCGTGGAGAGGGGGTTCCCGTGCTTGGCCCCATGGATTTCCAGATGGAAAAGGGGGAGTTCCTCTCCATCGTGGGATCGAGCGGCTGTGGGAAGACCACGCTTTTGCGGCTCATCGCCGGTCTGGAGCCGGCATCCCAAGGGAGGATATGTTTGGGCGGAAGCGAGGTTGCAGGCCATGATGGTCGGATCGGGATGGTGTTTCAGGAATACGCGCTCTTCCCGTGGCGGACCGCTCTCCGGAACATCGAAATGGGGCTTGAGATGATGAAGGTTCCCAAGGATATCCGCCGCTCAACCGCCATGGGATATGTCCGGGCCTTCGGTCTGAACGGATTTGAGAACCGGTTTCCAAAAGAACTCTCCGGAGGCATGAAACAGCGGGTCGCCATCGCCCGAACCCTGATCATGAACCCGACGGTTGTGCTGATGGATGAGCCGTTCGCCTCCTTGGACAGCGAGACACGGCATGATCTCCAAGAATTTCTGCTCGGTGTCTGGACCGAACGAAGGGATACGATACTCTTTGTGACCCACAATGTGGACGAGGCCGTCCATCTCAGTGACCGAATCATGGTGCTGTCGAAAAGACCGGCGCAGATACTCGACATCTTCGACATCAATTTGGCAAGACCCCGTGATCGCACGAGTCGCAGAGCCAATAAAATTCGGCGGAAGATTCTTGACCGGTTGGCGGGTGGCCTTTAAGGGTTAAGGTTTAAGGTTTAAGGTTTAAGGTTTAAGGTTTAAGGTTTGCTTGTTGCTGTGGGGTTCGGGTGTGTTTGTTGCCGTCATGTTGGTGTATAAGACCTACGAGGTTTTTGAAACCTCGTAGGTCTTTGAAGCAAAAACTTTTGATCAGGTACTTACTTCTTATAAACCATCCTTAGTAGTTCCAATCACACGAATCATAGTTCAGACAATGGGGGACAAAAGTTTCACCCACATCTGTTGCTCGGTTCAGGCTTTGTAAAATTCCCATCACCACAGAAGTGAGCTATTTTTTCTTCTGAGCCTTCTGAATCTTGGCCCAAGTGTCTCGCAGGGTCACGGTGCGGTTGAATACCGGTCTTTCAGGGGAAGAATCCACCGGGTCCGCACAGAAATAGCCGAGACGTTCAAATTGATACAGCGTTCCCGGAGCCGCACCGGCCAAGCTCGGTTCAAGCCTGCAATCGGTCAAGGTCTCCATAGACTTGGGATTGAGGCAGGCCCGCCAGTCCGGGCAGACCTTTTCATCCGCCGGATTCGGCTCGGTGAAGAGATGGTCATACACGCGGACCTCGGCATTCACCGCGTGATCCGCCGAGACCCAGTGCAACGTCGCCTTGACCTTGCGCCCATCTGGTGCGTCGCCCCCCCGGGTCGCGGGATCATATGTGCAGTGCAACTCCACTACCTCACCGGTCTTCTCATCCTTCACCACATCCACACACTTGACAAAATAGGCATATCGCAGGCGCACCTCGCGGCGAGGGGCCAGACGAAAGAACTTCTTGGGCGGGTTTTCGAGAAAATCATCCCGTTCAATGTAAAGCACCCGGGAGAAGGGAACCTTCCGGGTCCCCATGGCCGGATCTTCGGGGTTGTTCACCGCGTCCAGTTCCTCGACCTGATCTTCGGGATAGTCCTCAATGACCACCTTGAGCGGACGCAACACCGCCATCACCCGGGGGGCGCGCAGGTTCAGGTCTTCCCGGAGGCAATGCTCCAAGAGGGCCATATCCACCAAGCTGTCCCGTTTGGCCACGCCGATGCGTTCGCAGAAGGTCTGGATGGACTCGGGTGTGTAACCGCGGCGGCGCAGTCCTGAAAGGGTGGGCATCCGGGGATCATCCCATCCCGCGACATGAGTCCCCACCAGCTCAATGAGGCGCCGCTTGCTCAACAGGGTGTGGGTGAGGTTGAGGCGGGCGAACTCAATCTGTTGCGGATGATAAACCCCGAGTGCATCAAGGACCCAGTCATACAAGGGCCGATTGTTCTCGAACTCCAAGGTGCAGAGGGAATGGGTGATCCCTTCCATCGAATCTGAAAGACAATGGGTAAAGTCATACATCGGATAGATGCACCATGTGTCACCGGTCCGATGATGGGAGACCGTTCGGATCCGGTACAGGATTGGGTCCCGCATCAGCAGATTCGGGGAGGCCATGTTGATCTTTGCCCGGAGCACATGGGCCCCGTCCTCAAATTCGCCGGCCTTCATGCGGGCAAACAGGTCCAGACTTTCCGCCACCGAACGGTTCCGATGCGGGCTTTCCCTTCCCGGCTCGGTCAGGGTGCCGCGGTGTTCCTTGATCTGATCTGCGCTCAGGCTGTCCACATATGCCTTGCCGAGCTGGATCAGTTTCACCGCATACGCATAAAGTGGGTCAAAATAGTCCGACGCATAATGTTCCCGGTCCTCCCAGTCGAACCCGAGCCATCGGACGTCCGCCTTGATGGAATCCACATACTCCGCGCTCTCCTTGGCCGGGTTGGTGTCGTCAAAGCGGAGACTGCACAGCCCCCCGTACTGGCCGGCAACGCCGAAGTTCAGGCAGATGGACTTGGCATGCCCGATGTGGAGATACCCGTTCGGTTCCGGCGGGAATCGGGTCCTCACGCGTCCGTCATATTTGTCTGTTCGCAAATCCTCCTCAATGAGGGTGCGAATGAAGTCGGTTGTAGGGGTGGAATCGGTTGGGGTCATTTTGTATGCAACTCCTTTGTTGAATGCCCTTCCCGTGCCCGTTTCGGGCACGGGCGGAGGCAGGGAAACTTAATACATTTCACGCATCATGCATTCACGCATCACGCATCACGCATTCACGCATCACGCCAAGAAGTCAGGAGTGATTGTCAGTCCGGCGGGAAGCGACACGAGTTTACCGAATTTTACCGTGTTCTTCACATCATCAACAGAATAATCATTTTTTTTGAAAAGTCATCCCCTAGTTTGTAGTTCCGC
>JAOZRQ010000260.1 GCA_029940115.1 Desulfobacterales bacterium | reverse complement strand
AACCGGGTTTTTTCCCTCGCTCGCCCCATTCCCTTTGGTATCAAAAGGGAGCTGGGTGCCAAAACCCGGTTCCCTTTGCTACCAAAAGGGCATCTCCGTGCCCACGGGCAGGCAGGGGCCTCCCCAGAAAGCGTTATAATCAGCATATTTCATCCCTCATCCTTCATATTTCATCCCTCATCCTTCATATTTCATCCCTCATCCTTCATATTTCATCCTTCATCCTTCATATTTCATCCCTCATCCTTCATCCCTCATCCTTCATCCCTCATCCTTCACATTTCATCCTTCATTCTTATTTGACAGGGTCGCTTTTTTAACTTGCAAATCATTGGCTGATGAGATAAGGGTAATCCATTTGATTCATCCCATACAAAAAAGGAGGAGGTTTATGGTTCTGAAATTCAGAAGGATGCTGCTCCTGCCCGGACTCTTGGCTGCTTTTGCCTTTATGTGCGGCTGTGAGGACTCGGCGGACCGGCATGTGGAAACCGAGCCTGTGCATACGGTATCCGGAAACGTGGCACAGGTGTATGTCAGAGGCGCGATGATCATCGCGGACAAGACCGGTTTGGACGGTCTCGGCAACTTTGACATGGATGCCGGTGAAATTCATACGTTCAGCGGCAATGCAGGTGATTTCACATTTGAACTCCCTGAAAGTTACGGGAGTTACGTCCTGTTCTCAAAGGGCGGCACAATCACCGATTCTCAGGGGAACCCGATTCCCGCATTTTCCATGCTGGCCCATGAGGGGGCAAGGCATATCACCCCGGTGACCACCGTGGTTGCCCTCGCGCCGATTTTGGAGGTCAAAATCGGACCCGAGTATGACGCGGACATTGCCGGGCCGGCAGGAGCCAATGGAACCGTCATGCAGTTGGCCAAAACCGTTGAGGCGGTCATGGCGGTCTTCACAGAAAAGAACCAGCCGATGGTCGTGGAGATTGCCGACCAGATCGCCATCCTCAAGAAGCTTGCGGTTGCGTTTGCCGACCCGGGTGTGGACTTGGCAAATGATGTGGACATTGTCGCCGCGGTGGAGAACGCGGTGGTCAGCGTGTTTGCGGACCATGACATCCTTGACAAGGAGACCCGCGCCGACGAAACCGGCATCACCAACGCGATCGTCGCATGTGTGACCGGGATTGCCGGTCTCATTGATGAGACATCCGATGCCGTTCTTGAAGATGCCGAACTGCTCGGCGCAACCGAAGCCCAAGTGGGGCTGGCGGTTCAGAAACTGCTCAACACCGTCATGCTCGCGTTCGACCCCACCGCATCGGTCATCCCGTTTCCGAATGATGTGACTTGGGCCAGCGTTCCCGCACCGAGGACCGGATTGGTCACAATTGATCCGGCAACCGCTCAAGACGATGCCAGCGCCGCGCTTTATACCGCCATCAATGCCTTGGAACTGAAGGGATTCAGCCCCAATGCCATGGTCGGCATTCCCCTCACCAAAGCCACGCAACTTGACGCGGACTCTCTGCAAAGGAACATCAGGCTTGTGAACCTGAACACCCTGGTGGGGACCCTGCACGTCGCGTTGGGACTCGGGGCCAACCCGCTTGACGCGACCCCTGAGAGTGTCATCGGGGGACTGAGCCAATTGGATGCGGCCGGCTGGGCCGGGATTCAGGCGACCCTGAACGCGCAGCCTTATTCGGACATGATCTATGAAGCCGATATTGAAGTGATTCAGGACGGGAATTATATCAAGGTATTCCCCTTGAAGCCCCTGGACCCGGGGACCGCATATCTGATGGTTGTTCTGGATGACATTGACGATGTCAACGGCTTCAGCCTGAAGCAGCCCACCTATTACCAGTTCCTGAAATCCGACGAGCCGCTGACCGGCTCCTTGGCCGTGCTTGAGGAACTGAGGGGAAATTACGCACCCATTTACAATTATTACCTGAAGTCTCTGGGGATGGAAAAGGGGGACACCCTTGAAATCTTCACCTTCACCACCGCGGCCAAAACCCTGAGCATTGCGGATTTCATGGCCATCGGGGCCTATCTGGCCGGCTCAATAGATTTGGCCGGCATGACCGGCGCGATCACGGGCCTCGATTATACGGATGTCGCCAGCGAATATGGGACCTTTGACGCCGCGACGGATCTGATGCTCTCGTTGATGGATGCGGGCACACTCCCCTTTCCCTTTGTGAACCCGGACGATACGTTCACATCCTTTGACATCACCACCCTTCAGGCCACTCCCCCGACATCTGTCGGCGTGCCGTATCTGATTCTCAACGGTGACCAGTACAGCGACACGGTGGTCATCTTTCAGCATGGCTATGGAAGGATGAAAACGGACACAATGGGTTTGGCGGGCATCCCCCTGCCGCTCATCGGGATGGATCTGCCGCTTCACGGAGACCGGACCATTGAGGGGGCGGAGTCCGGGACCGGCTATTTGTCAGCCGACATTGCCACAGACAGACTCAACATATATCAGTCTGTCTTTGACATGAGCATGATGCTGAAAAACCTCAAAGCCGGCCGGTTTGACATTGATGGTGACGGCGAGACGGATACGCCTGAGAAGGTCTATTTTGTGGGCCAGTCCATGGGGGCCGTCACCGGTTCCATCTTTGCCGCTCACAACACCGCTTCCCCAGCCTCATCCGCCAAAACAAATCTGCTCGACAAGATCGTTCTGAATGTCGGCGGCGCCAACTTTTCAGTCATCATAGATGGTGCGACCAACGAGGAGATCTCAGCCATCTCAGCAGGGTTCAATCTGACGAGGAACACCACCGAATACTTCGTCACCCTCGGGATGATGCAAACCCTGTTTGATCCCGCGGATCCCGCTTATCTCGCCAATTCGGATGATGTGTGGGATGTGAGCCTCGCGGACAAGACCATTGTTCAGACCGCGCACAACGACACTCTGGTGCCGAATGTCCCGAATGAAATGCTGGCAAACATCGTCGGTTACTCGGAGAGCGTCCAGATCACCGATTTTGCCGGCACTGTGTCCTCAGAACCGGGGTGGTATCATTTCGGAGGTGAGCTGGGAAAGCCGGACAACTGGATCAAGCACGGCTTTCTTTTGGACGCGAGTGTCGAAGGGTATCCTGAAATTCCCGAAGGCTCTCTGAACCCGGATGACCTTCAGGCCGCGCAGGATGCCGCGCATGATCAGATCATCCGATTCTTTGAGGAGTAGTCAGTTGTCCGTTGCTAGTGGTTAGTTGGCAGTGGTCAGCCACAACAACTGACAACCAAGCAACAACCAACTGACCACAACCAAGTGACCACTGACAAGGAGGTAAAGATGAGAAAGCTGTTTCTGACGCTGGCGATTCTGATGCTGACCGCATCCGCTACTTATGCAGGATGTGTGGACACATACGGAATCGGATCAAAGGCGGCCGCGCTTGGGGGCGCGTATTCGGCTTATGCGGATGACCCGTATGCCGCGTATTACAACCCCGCAGGTCTGACGCAGATTGACAGGGCCGTCCTTTCGGGCGGCGCGAACATGATGAATGTGAAAATAGAGCTTGACAATTTCCGGGTGTCAAACACCAATGATTCCCAGATCAGAGGGCCGAATGATTTTTCCGATGACACGCCGACGCTGTTCGCGCCTCACCTCGGCTTTGCCATGCCAGTTTCAAACTGGTGCTCGCTCGGAGTGGCAGTTTACGCGCCTTGGGGGCTTAAGCCTGAATGGGAGAAAGATCCGGAGAAAAACCCGGGAGCTTACAACTACTTCAGTTCCTACTATCTCCGGGAGGTGGTCACACCCACCGCTGCGTTCAAAATCAGTGACAAGCTCTCCCTCGGCTTGGGGATATCCGTCGGCAAATCCCTCGCTGGAGAAGAGAGAAGGGCATACATTTCCCCGGATCTCGGACGGGATCCGGTGTTGGGACCCATGCTTTCGGATGCCGCAACCCAACAGGCCGCGGCCGGATTTGCCGCGGTGGAGACCCTGAATCCAGGAATTGTTCCGACCATAGAGACATCCACGGCCGCGTATAATTTCCTGAATTCGGTGGCCAATAATCCGACCACCGATCCGGCCGCCGCACAGGAGGCTGCCGCAAATGCCGCGAAATTCAGGGGATATGCGGATGCAGGGATGGAGACCGCGGAGCAGATCGGCGCAGCCCAGGCTGCCCAGTTGAACGGCGTCCCCGCGGTGGACCACGGCGCGCATATCGAAGCCGAGATCGAAGACAGTCTCAATTATTCATTCAACCTCGGCGTCATGTATAAACCAATGGATACGCTCACCTTGGGGCTGACCTATCGAAGCCGGACAGACGCTGATTTTGAAGGAGATATCAAGAAGAACGGCAAAATGGTGTCAACGAATGTCACCATGGATTACGACCATCCCGAGCAGATACAGTTCGGGGTCCGATATGTGCCGGCATCGAACCAAGACATATCCATAGAACTTGATATGGTCTGGACCAACTGGAGCATCAACGAGAATCAGGATGTCGCCATTGATCTTCCCATGACCCTCCATGTCATACCGGGGAATCCGATTGCCGACAGAACAATCTCGGAATCGAATCACCGGAGAGACTGGGAAGACACCAAACAGGTTCGGGTCGGTGTGGAATGGAAGGCCACAGAGATCGTGACCCTCAGAGGCGGTTATTTCTACGACCCCTCTCCGATTCCTGACGACACCATGGATCTGATGTGGCCCGATGCGGACAAAAAGTCCTATTCCCTCGGTTGCGGTCTCAACTTCGGGAACTTCACGGTGGACAGCGTGTTCCAATATGTCGATATCGAGAAGGCCAGATATCTCGGCGGCGAAAGCGACAATTTCAACCACAGCTACACCGGCACAGGGACCCACAAGGAAGTCTCCAGCTCTGCGGACGGGTATCTGTGGGGGCTGGGGCTGACGTTGAGCTACAAGTTCTGATCTGGGCTGAAAGTACCGACAGAAAACCGGCTTCTGCGTCTGAGGAAGGGAAGTCTTGAGGCAAAGAAGCTGACAAAGCAATGACTGAGTTCGTAGTTCCGCCTTCAGGCCTGAGTTCGTAGTTCCGCCTTCAGGCGGTGTGGCACCGCCTAAAGGCGGAACTACGAACTTTTTGTCATCACCATGAAGATGTGAACCACATCCTCCAACCCGATCCGCCCATCCCCATTCACGTCGGCCGCGGGAGACGTCAGCTCCATAGGCAGGATACCTGCGAGGATCTGCAACCCGATAATCGCATCTTTCAGGTCAACCCCTCCGTCGTAATTGATGTCTCCGGGCATGACGGTGATCGTGAGGCTGACCGACGCGCCGTTCTCCGCGTAGAACGTGCCGTTGCTGCCATTCCATTCAAAACGGTCCTCCCCCTCGAACTCGGGATCCGGATGGTACGTCAGTCGGTTCAGATCATCCAGAAGAATTTCCTGATTCTCCGCCACCTCACTCTCCCCCAGCCGCACTCTCCCGTTGAGAGGAAGGGAAGTCACCCGGATCTTGACCAGATCGTCTCCGTCAAAATGTCCGCTGAACTCCTCCAAGGTGAAGGGGATAAGGAGCGCCCCGTCATTTGTCTTGCTGAAACCCAAAACCCTTCCCCCGGAGATAATCGTCATGTTCACCGATGCGCCGACGGTGGCATAGACGTTGCCGTTGCTCCCGTTCCATCCGAAGCTGTCTTGGCCCTCGTAGCCTGAAACAGGGTGGAAAATCAGGTCATCCACACTCTCGAGTCTGATCTCTTGGCCTGCGCTCACATCGTTCTGTCCCAGCTTCAACGTCCCATGGGATGGCAGAGAACTTATCCGGACCTTCGCCAGCATGTCGCCAATGAACCGGTTTTTAAAATCGTCCGGGGTGAAGGTGATGGAGACCGGCGTGTCATTTGCCTTCTCAATGTCTGACACCTCTATGGCATAGACCCTCACGATGAAGGTGTCGTCCGAGATCTGGCCGCCTGAGTCTGCGCGCACGACGATGGTTGCGATGCCGCTCGCCCCCTCCTGAAAATCAAGTATCACCCGTTCGCCGACAACCTTCGCGGAGAGAAGCTGGCCATTGCTGTTTGACACCAGGGACTTGGTGATCTCCGATCCCTCGCCATCAACATCGGTGAACACGTTGAGCAGGTTCACCCCCTGAATCGGCGCGTTTTTGGCCACCACGATATCCGGTATCGGATGGGTGACTCTCGGAGGATCGTCCATTGGCGTCACGGCCACGGCAAACTCATCTTCCACCGTCTTGCCGGCGCTTCTCCCCTGAATGACAAGGGTCGCCTCACCGTTCTGATCCTCATGAAAATCAAGTGTCAGGATGTCGTCGCTGATACTTGCGGAGAGCAGACTCGGCTTGCTGTTGGAAATCACCGATGTGAGGATATCCGAATCATCATGGTCCACATCGATGAATACGCTCTTCAGGCTGATTGTCTTATTCGGCGCGTCCTCATCTGCCACCACATCCTGGATCTCATTGGCAACCGTCGGGGGGTCATCCACCGGATAGACCCTCACGGCAAATGTTGCATCAACCGTGTTGAAACCGGATGTGGCCCGGATGACAATCGTTGCTTCGCCATACTGATCTTTCTGAAGATCGAATGACAACGAGACATTCCCCTCCTCATCCGTGATGATTTCCGGGGTGACCAAAGTTTCATTGCTGTTTGAATGGAGCGTGAGAATGATGGCCGAATCGTCGCTGTCGGCATCTGTGAACCGGCCATTCAGATCCATGGATGCGCTTACGTCTTCATATACGGACACATCTCCAAATTCAACCGCCACAACCGGCGGCTGATCCACAAATTCATAAGCGCCCATGTCACAGACATCCAATTCTCGAACAGACTGGGGACGTTCAACCCCGTCCATGTCCGTGCCCGGATGGCTGGAACCGGCGTCAATGGCGGGGGAGGCTGACGTGAGGTGAAAATCCCCGGCCCCCGGGTTCACAAAGAGGGGATCGTCGCTGATGTTGCCCGCGCCGGCGTACCCGTCCTGTACCAAGGAGTAAGTCACACTCGGTGATGATGAGACATTGCCGATCTGCGGCTCAACTCGGGCCCCGTTCGCCCAGAAGATGCTGTTGGCGATGGCGGGGGAGGCCGCGTTGCTGTAAATCCCGCCCCCTTGATTGGCCGCGGAGTTCCCATGGAAGGTGCAGTGGAAGAGCCTCGGAGAGCTCGCATAGTTGTACATCGCACCACCATCACCGCTCGCGGAGTTTGCCCGGAACACACAGTTGGTGAAGGTGGGCGAACTGGATGCGTCATTATAGACTGCGCCGCCATGGTTGGCGCCGTTCCCGGTGAAAAGGAGATTGCTCACCGTGGGAGAGCCTGCGTGAGTGTACATCCCGCCGCCCTTGTTCTGGGGGAGAACGGCACCGCCGGCGTTGCCGGCCGTGATGGTAAAGCCGTTCAGGATCGCGGTGCTGCCCACACCGCTACCGATGACCACATGGTAATTGTTTCCCGACCCGCTCAACATCGCGGGAAGGTTGTTTTTCAGATCCCGCTCCCCGAAAAAGTTTTCCGACCCGTTGAATCCGCCATAAACCGCGACACTCTCCCTGAGTTGAAAGCTGTCTTCACGGGCAGGACCCGGGATGTAGGTTCCTGAGGCCACCCAGATCTCCTTTGCGGAGTCGTCGTTGAGTGCGAGCTGCAGGCTGGTATAGGCGTCGGCCCAGCAGGTGCCATCGTTCTCTCCAGTCTCGGCGGCTCTCACAAATATCCGGCCTGCGTCAGATCCCTGATGTTCAAACGCGCCGATGTCGCACTCGCCATCGTTGCAAAAATAGCCGCGCTGGTCCCCGGCCTCGGCATTTCCTGAGATGTCATGACAACTGCCGGCGTTGATGGCGGGACTGCTGGCTTGCAATGCGTGGGTCTGGGTGGGCCCCCCGTTCTGGGCAAGCGGTGCAAGAGCCGGATCAAGGGGTACGGCACCGGTTCCGGTCTGATCATGTTCCTGAGCGGTGAACGTGCAGTCGGAAGTATTCCCGATCAGGTTATGGTCATGGGAGGTGAACGCGCCATGGCAGTCAGGGCCTTTTTCGGACGCGGTGTTGTTGGCCAAGATGCTGTTTTTGATGGTCACACTGCTCTCGGATCCAATGAACAGGCCTCCGCCATGTTCCGCGACGTTCCGGGTCACGGTGCTCTTCTCCATTGTCACGGTGCTCCCATCCACATGGAAGCCGCCGCCGTCGCCAGCGTCATTGCCGCCGGCGTTGTCGCTCACCGTACAGTTCTTCACGGTGAGTGTGCCGGCGTTCACATAAACCCCGCCCCCGGGGCCCCCCTGTCTGCCGGTATCGTAGTTGCCGCCGTGGCCAGATCGGTTGTCGCTGACGGTCGAGTCTCTCAGGGCCAAGGTGCCGGCGTTCACATAGATGCCGCCGCCGGATCCGCCATGGCCACCGTCGCTGAAACCGAAATCCCGGCCGGTGGTGTTGCCGGTCACCGTGCAACTTTTCAATTTCACTGTGCTCTGATCATCGGCACATATGCCGCCGCCCCTGCCACTATAACCGCTGAAGCCGCCATAGCCGCCATTGCCTGCGGTGTTCTCCTTCACGACGCACACTGTCAGGGAGAGCGTACCGCCGTTCAGACAAATCCCGCCGCCGTGGCCGCCGCCGAAGCTGTCGCCCTCGTTGAAGTGGCCATCTCCGGCCGCGTTGGCCATGATCACGCTGTTTGTCAGGGAAAGTGTGGCCGAGTTCCCATACATCCCTCCGCCGCCACCGCCATTTCCTGCCATGTTCCCGCTCACGGTGCAACCTTCCAGCGTCACAACTGCCCCGCTGTTCACATGGATTCCCCCGCCGTCAGGCGTGTCTGCCGGTGCCCTGCCGTTGGTGAGGGTCATGTTGACCAGTGTGACATGGATGTTGGACGACATGTCAAAGATGCGGAAATCGGGCACCTCCTCATCCGTGCTTCGCTGAATCGTCACGCCGGTGCCCCCGTCAAAGGTCAGATTTTTGTCGATGGTCAGCGTGGCTGAGGTCAGGATCACGGCGGTGACGTTGCCAAAGAGAATCGTGTCTCCATTGGACGCGTCGGCAATGACTTTGCGAAGAGATCCGTCTCCGCTGTCTTCGCCATTGGCGACGGTGCCCGCGTGAACTGGCTGGGCCAGCAATCCCGCCATGAAAAAGATGATCTGAAGAAAAGACCAAAGATATTGACCTCTTCTGATCGGTTGCTCTCTGTTCATCAGACATCTCCTCGCTTATATGAAAGTTGTCTGGTTTGTAGTTCCGCCTTCAGGCGGTGTGGCACCGCCTGAAGGCGGAACTACAAAC
>JAOZRQ010000259.1:6931-9299 GCA_029940115.1 Desulfobacterales bacterium | reverse complement strand
CACAAACTCACAAACTCACAAACTCACAAACTCAGAAACTCACAAACACACAAACTCACAAACTCACAAACTCTTTAAACTGATTCACATGGGAGATATGTCATGAAACTGAGAAGTCTTAGGATAAAGATCAGCTTCTGGGCGGGACTCTGCCTGATGCTCACTGCTACCATCATTGTTTCCTATTCGGCCCTGATGATGAAGGAGCGGGCGGAAGCCGACCGGCAAAGGAGCCTTGAAGAGGCGCGCAAGCATATGGGGGCGACGGCAAGGCAATATGCCAATGAGATCAAGGCTGAAATGAAAACCGCACTCGATACCGCCGCGACCCTGGCCCATGTCCTGAGCGCGCTGAAAAGCGATATCCATGTCACGCCTGACCGGACCCAAGTGAACACCCTGCTGAAAACCGTTCTCGACAGAAATCCGGGCTTTTTCGGCATTTTCACCTGCTGGGAGACGGACGCGTTTGACGGCAAAGACTTGGCGCACCGGAACATGCCGGGCCATGACGAGACCGGACGTTTCATACCCCACTGGAGCCGGGCCGATGGCGAAATCCTCCTTGAACCGCTGACAGACTATGATGAAAAGGGGGCCGTGCTTTCCGATCCGCAAGGAGACGCTTCCCTTGATGCCTGCCAGATGACCCAAGAGATGAGAAGCAAATCTCTTACTGACCCCTGCATCCGCGTCGCCCAAGGTATCCCCGATACCGTCGTCTCCCTGACCGCGCCGATCATGACAGGCGACATGTTCCATGGCATCATCGGGGTTGATCTGCCGATCCGTTTGCTTCAGGAACAGTTGGAGAAGATGGACCGCGCGCATATCCGAGATGCCCGGCTTCTTTTGATCAGTCATAACGGAACCCTGGCCGCCATCACCGAAAGGCCGGATCTTCTGGGAAAGCATATGAAGCATCTTCATAAGGAGCATTTTGATCAGGAGATGCTCCGGATTCGGAAAGGTGAGGAGATCATCGAATTCATCGAAGACCATCTTGAGATATTCATTCCTGTCAGACTTCACAAAACTGGCAATCCTTGGTCCCTGAGCATCCTCGCGCCCATGGCGGGGATCGTCGCAGTTGCAGAACAGAAGTGGCATCAGTCTGTCCGTGACATATGGAAGATGATCGGCGTCACTCTCCTCTGCATTGCGGTTGCCATGGGGGTGCTCTGGCAGATCACGGAAACCATCGCCAGACCGATACGCAAAGCCTCCCATACCTTAAAAGACATTGCCGAGGGGGATCTGACAAAGCGGCTTGATATCCGTTCAGATAACGAACTCGGTATGCTGGCAAAGTGGTTCAACCTGTTTCTGGAGAACTACCAGAATATCATCAAGGACATCGCAGGCAATGTGGACACCCTGAACACCTCTTCCCGGAATTTTTCCGATATTTCAGGGAAGATGAAGGCCGGGACCGATGAGATATCCTCCAAGTCCACCGAAGTGGCTTCTGCCACCGAAGAGGTGGCCACGAACATCAACACCATGGCCTCGGCCGTGGAGGAGATGAGCGTGAATGTCCAAAGCGTCTCCTCCACAGCGGAGGAGATGGCCCAGAACATGAACACCTTGGCCATGGCCATCGAGGATATGACGTCGGCCATCAACAATATTGCCCATAACGCCCAGGAAGGGGCCAGTGTCTCCACCCAGGCCATGGAGATGGCAAAGGCCGCGACCGCGGCCATGAACACGCTCGGAGACGCGGCCATGGAGATTGACGAGGTGACCGAACTGATCAAAAAGATCGCCGAACAGACCAACCTCCTCGCGCTCAATGCCACGATTGAGGCGGCTTCCGCGGGGGAGGCCGGCAAGGGCTTTGCGGTGGTCGCGAAGGAGATCAAGGAACTGGCGAATCAGAGTTCCCAAGCGGCTGAAAACATCGCCAAACGGATCAAAGATGTTCAGAAGAATACCATCGAGGCGGTCAAGGTGATTGACAAGGTGTCTGAGATTATCAACAACATCAATGAATCCTCCACGGTGATCATGAACTCGGTGGAACAGCAGACCCTGACCGCAAACAACATCTCTGCCAGCATTCGACAGGTGAACATGGGCGCGGGAAACATCGCCTCCTCCATCGCGGAGGTGGCCAAAGGCTCCAACGACATGTCAAGGAACGCGGCAGAGGCGGCCAAGGGGGGCAATGATGTCTCTTCCAACATCCAAGATATCAGCCATGCCGCGGTCAAGACGAATGCCGAGGCAAAGCAGGTGGATCATTCAGCCGGAGAACTGGCCAAGGTCGCAGGGGAACTTCAGAAAATGGTTGCCAAGTTCAAGATTGAAATTTAGGCAAGGAGCAAGGGGCAAGAGGCGATGGGCAAGGGGCAAGGGGCGATAG
>JAOZRQ010000259.1:0-6831 GCA_029940115.1 Desulfobacterales bacterium | reverse complement strand
ATTTAGGCAAGGAGCAAGGGGCAAGAGGCGATGGGCAAGGGGCAAGGGGCGATAGGCAAGGAGCAAGGGGCGATAGGCAAGGAGCAAGGGGCGATAGGCAAGGAGCAAGGGGCGAAGGGGCGAGGGGCGAGGGGCGATAGGTGAATGGCTTAACCTGCATACCCGGAATCCGATGACCAAAACCCATCGCCCATCACACCCATCGCCATCGCCCTTTCCCTCGCCCATTTATGACGGAAAATATGACTATGAAAACAAAAGTCCTTATTGTTGATGATTCCCGGATTTTTCGCAGTGCGATTCAAGAGAGCCTGTCCGGGGAGCGTGATATCGAGGTGATCGGTTCGGTCAGGAACGGCATCAAGGCGATTGAATTCATCCGCTCAACCCCTCCTGATCTGGTCACGCTTGATGTGGAAATGCCGGATATGAACGGCTTGGAGACCTTGGAGGCCATCCAGAAGATCAACGCGCGGAACAAGGAACACCCCATCGGGGTCATCATGATCAGCTCGTTTACCCGGAAAGGGGCTGACATCACCATCAAAGCTTTGGAAACCGGCGCGTTTGACTTCATCACAAAGCCTGAAGGGCAGAGCGTCTCCGAAAGCATTGATATTCTGCGCCGGCAACTGGTGATGAAGGTTCGCTATTTTGCCTCCAGACGGATTTCTTTGTCCCTCAAAAGAAACAAAGCCGAAAGATTGAAACGTGATGAATCGGGCATTTTCCCAAAGCCGGCGGTCTTATCCGTTCCCCGGATCCAACCCCGGCATCAGAAGCCGATTCTTCCGGGGAAACATCAGAGTGCCTCAAAGATCAAGGCGGTGCTTGTCGGCGTTTCCACCGGCGGACCCAAGGCGCTGGCTGAAATGTTGCCCGTTCTGTGTGAAAAGATTCATATCCCCATATTCATTGTCCAGCACATGCCGCCGACATTTACCCAATCCCTTGCCAGCAGTCTGGATGCCAGATGTTCCCACACCGTGAAGGAGGGCAGAAACAATGATGTCGCACAGAATCGCCATGTGTATATCGCACCCGGGGGAAAGCATATGTTGCTTCGACGAAATGATGACAACGTGATGATCGCCATCAACAAACGCCCGCCGGAAAAGGGGTGCCGACCGTCGGTGGACATCCTGTTCCGATCCGCCGCGACGGCTTATGAAGGGGATATCATTGCCGTCATTCTGACAGGAATGGGCGTTGACGGCACAAAGGGCGCGGGAATCCTCAAACGGGCCGGTGCGTACATTATTGCCCAAGATGAAGAGACCAGCGTGGTATGGGGAATGCCCGGAAGTGCGGAGGCATCAGGCAATGTGGACGAAGTGGTGCCGCTTGGAAATATCCCCGAGGCGATCCGCAATGTGATCCGTAAGAGTGGCGGAGTGTAGAACCATGGAGCTTTCAAAACAGGAGTTTGATCTCCTGCGAAAATATATTCACGACATTTGTGGTCTTGCCATTTCGGAGAACAAATCCTATCTCATCCGTCAGAGACTTGAGCCGCTGGCGATGAGAGCCGGCTGCAAGACCTTCAGCCAATTCCATCAACTGATTCAGCAAAACGCCCTTCCCAAGGTTCAGGAACATATCATCAATGCCATCACCACCAATGAGACGGCATTCTTCCGGGACGGGCATCCTTTTGAGGCGTTCAAGGCGTACATCCTGCCGAAGCTGGGAAAGATGATTCGGGATCGGAAGGCCCGGGTCACTCCCCGGAAGGGGCCGAAAGTGCGCCTCTGGTCCGCGGGCGCATCCAGCGGGCAGGAGGCCTATAGCCTCTCCATGCTGATCCATGAGCATGTCGCCGCGAACAGGCATCTGCTCATGTCTGATGCGGATTTCGGGATTCTCGCCACGGACATTTCCAGCCAGATGCTTTCAAAGGCGCTGGCCGGTGAATACACCGACGCGGAAATCAGACGCGGCATCTCACCGGATCGTCTGACAAGGTATTTCAAGAAGGAGAGGGCACACTGGACCATCAGCAGCACCATACGCTCCATGGTGGAGTTCCGACAGGTCAACCTGATCCGCCCGTTTGTCATGCTCGGGGGATTTGATGTGATCTTCTGCCGGAATGTCCTCATTTACTTTGACCTTGACACAAAGACGCGAATCATTTCCCAGTTCTTCAACATGCTCTCCGATGAGGGATTTCTCATTCTGGGGGCAACAGAGAATGTCTATGGCATCACCGACAAATTTGACTCTGTTTACCACGGCCCCACACTCTTTTATCGGAAACAACAGACCTGCGGGGTTTTAAAACTCAAAAACTCATAAAACTCATTAGGAGACTTTGCTATGAACAACTTTATGTTAATGGAGCCGACAAACCAGACCTTCCAAGATCTGATTGGCAGCGGTGTGAAATATACAGTACCCAGATTTCAACGGGATTATGCCTGGACCCGGGAACAATGGGAGGATTTGTGGGCGGATATTGAAACTCTGGAGGATGAACATTATCACTATATGGGCTCCCGGAGCGAAACTACCATCCTGTTCTCCCCCCAGTTCGGAACTCTTCCCCTGGGTGTCAGGTAGTAGTCATAAGCCTCTTTTCGCAGCTGATTTGAATTTTCATCAACATCCGGCATCTGCTTCACATACTCCACTTCGCCGGTTTCAAAATACTTCTGCCTTGCCTCCCCTGACTGTTTCATTATGCCCGCCAAATTCTCACTGTCGCCCGGCGTGCCATTGATGATCTGACTTCTGAGGTCGAAAAGACCGGAGACAGAGGCATAAGCTTTCACTCTTTTGTCATAGATTGCCGCAGCCGCGCCAAAACCGCCTCCGTTGCAGACTCCGAGCATGCCGATTCTGTCTTTGTCCACGTCGTCCAGTGACCCGATATAACTTACTGCCGTCTTGACATCCTCAATTTTCATATAAGGATTTTCATAGTGCCTCGGTTCCCCTCCGCTTTCACCATAAGTCCTGTGGTCAATGACAAGAGTCATAAAACCTTTCTCAGACAGTTTTCTTGCGTATATGCCCGCTGTCTGCTCTTTTAGGTCCGACTACGACAATTGCCGGCAGTTTATCACCTTCTTTGTGATTTTTCGGGAGATTAAAGATGTCCCACAACCTTTGTTCCCTCACTCAGGAAATGGACCTTGTTTTTCCCGCCGTTAAAAACAGTCGGGCTGTCCGGCGAAATTCGTCCGCCCATTTGCTGATTCCCAAAACTCGGGGATGCGATAAGCATCATCATTATCGCAACAAATATTACCTTTTTCATTCTGCTTCTCCTTTTCTTTGATTACAGGAAAGTCGGGTTATTTTTTCTGCCAACCCGCCTGCCTCATTCACTCATCATTTCAAAAATTGTTCCTTTTACTGAAACCGCAGGGTCTCACTTCAGTTTTCATCACCTCCTTTCATATCTGAACGTGAAGCGAAGTATGAATTCACGAATCACGCATCACGTTTACTTCTTTCTTTTAAAGTCCGCCATTCCGGCCAAAAGGTCTCCGGACAGTCGGCAACGGACAATTGTTAGAGCGACTCTGATCAAAATCCGGGCATATCTGTCCTTGAGCCACTATGTTGTCTGCTTTTGATGCATGGTTTTCAGAAGAGAGAGGCAATATGAAAAATCCCATGAGAAGAAGCATGGCATAAATAAGAAAGGGGGCATACTTGTTGATTTTTCTCTTTCTCGATATCTCTCTGATCCGTGATTTTATGTTGTCAATGCCTGAAAATGCCGCTGTATTGAAAAAATCCTCCTTTCCGAACATGTCAAGCTGAATGACCATGATCAGGGCATTTCCGTAATCTGTCGAGCAGATCACATCTTCTCTCAAAACCAGTTGGTCGCAAATGCATTCTCTTGCGTATGCAATCTGCCTGCTTGCATAAAGGACGGCAGGATTGAAGAAATAAAGGATATGGATCACGTTCTGAATTTTTATCCAGATATCATCCAGCCTTCTGATGTGGGCAATCTCATGCGGGATTACGGAATGAAGCACCTCTCTGTTGCCGAGCAGCGCTTCGGGGATGTAAATCACAGGCCTGAACAGACCGCAGGAAAATGGCGAAAGAATCTTGTCTGAAGAGACAAGCATGATGTTTCTGCGTACTTTGAATCTGCCCCGCCACAATTCTGCAATTTGTGACAAATCCGGATCATTCAACGGCCCGGCTTCCCTGACCACATGCCGACATCTGAGCATCCTCCTTGCCGAAACAGTCAGAAGGCCGGCCACACAGAGAAACCATGACAGGAAAAACAGATGGAGCCAGGTCAATTTCAAAGAGGCATGCCTGTCATTCCCCACCTCCCTGTTCATCAGTTCCGGTTCGGGCGCTGACCGTTCATTTTCATAATACAGCAGTGATCGGGTACAGACAGAAGTGTTCATGCTGTAAAAATTGTCAAGGAGCGCGCGCGCACTTATCGGAAGAGACATGTCCAAGGGCAAGATCAGCCTCACAAAAAGCAGTGACCATATCCCATACTGCCAGTACGGCAGCCTGCGTCTGAACAGAAAGGAGAGACCCCCTAAGAATGGGAAAAGAAGAATCGAATAAAAGGTCTGCGTCAAGATGAACAAGGAAATTTCCGGGATTGAACTGATGATTTTTGTCAGAATCTGTTCCATTTCATTTATCCTTATTATCCTTATCCTTTAATGATCCTTATCCTTATTATTTCTTGAGGTTTCCAGAAGCGAGGTCAGTTCCTCTATTTCTTCTGAATTCAGGGAATTTGTCTTTCCGAAAAGAGCGACAGTCGAACTGATGTCCATTTCCAGAACCCTGTCCGCAAAAAATTCAACCCACCTCATGATTCCCTGAGGTTTTGAAATCAGCGATTTATACAGGTAAATCCGGTGGAAGGGCCTCCTTTCCAGATATTTCTTTCTGACCATCCGATCCATCATGGTCTTTGTCGTCGAATAGGCCCATTTGCGTGTATCCTTCAAGGAATCATGGACTTCACGGACTGTCAGATTCCCCTGTCTCCATAATATGCGAAGGATGTCATATTCGGCTTTTGACAATTCTGGTGCATTTTTGTCCATTTTATCTCACATGTTAAAGTTTAATTTATCTGTTACGCTGTAACAACCTGATGATAGGATAAGTCCATTTTCAGATATGTCAAGAGCAACTTGTGATTTTTTTTCATTTCTTTGATCCGAAGCCGGCAACCAGATCGTCAACCCGATTTTTGGCGGTCAGCATCACCACCGGGAGTTCATTCGGCGAATACCTCTCCCTGAGCCGTTGACACACTTCATACCCGGACATTCCGGGCATCATGACATCGAGCAGCACAAGGTCAAACGTCTGGCCGCTTTCGACAGCGTCGAGCGCCTCCCTGTCGTCGTCGGCCCTTCAAGGAATCATGGACTTCACGGACTGTCAGATTCCCCTGTCTCCATAATATGCGAAGGATGTCCTCTTTTGTATTCAAAAAAATGTTGCAAAAGTCAACAAAAAGTTGTAATTGATGAATTATCAATAGTCCATCACTTTGTCATCATATCATCAGACAAGGAGCATAAGGAACATGGAACTGCATAAGTTGACGATACAGGAGGCACACACGCGTTTAAGACAGGGGGAGATATCCTCACAGGAACTGACCCGGGCGGTCCTTGACCGCATTCATGCGACAGATGAGAAGATCGACGCGTACATCACCGTGGCGGATGAGACGGCCTTGGCCCAAGCTGCGATTGCGGACAAAGCCATCGCAGAAGGAGACATATCGCCTCTCACCGGCATCCCCTTGGCCATCAAGGACCTCTTATGTACCCAAGGGCTACGCACCACCTGTGCCTCAAAGATTCTCGACAACTTCGTTCCGCCGTATGATGCCACCGTTGTCAGGAAATTGAAGGCACACCGCGCGGTGATCGTCGGAAAGACGAACATGGATGAGTTTGCCATGGGCTCATCCAACGAGCATTCAGGGATGAAGCCGGTGCATAATCCATGGGATCTGAGTCGGATTCCGGGCGGCTCAAGCGGTGGCTCCGCGGCCGCGGTCGCGTCGGACATGTGCATCGGTTCCCTCGGGTCCGATACCGGCGGATCGGTGCGACAGCCCGCGTCTCACTGCGGCGTTGTGGGGATGAAGCCGACCTACGGCAGGATATCCCGTTTCGGACTGGTCGCGTTCGCGTCCTCCTTGGATCAGATCGGCCCCATCACAAAGGACGTCACGGACTGTGCGATGCTGATGAACGCCATCTCCGGCTATGACCCGAATGACTCCACGTCCGTCCCCAAAGAGGTCCCGGACTACACCGCCTCTCTCAAAAACGACGGATTAAAGGGCGTCACCGTCGGCATTCCCCGGGAGTACCGAGCGGTGGAGGGACTTGACCCGGACGTGGATGAGGCAGTGAGGCATGCGATAGGGAAAATAGAGGAACTCGGCGCGTCGTGCGTCGAGGTCTCCCTGTCCCATACCGAATATGTAGTCGCGGTCTATTATGTGATCGCGCCGTCGGAGGCGAGTTCCAACCTCGCCAGATATGACGGGGTGAAGTACGGTTTCAGGGTCAAGGAGAAGGGGAATCTCATGGAGATGTACAGAAGCACCCGCTCTGCAGGGTTCGGCCCCGAAGTCCGAAGGCGGATCATCATCGGGACCTACTGCCTCTCCGCAGGGTATTACGATGCGTACTACCGCAAGGCATCCCAAGTGCGGACATTGATCACCGAGGATTTCAAGAAGGCTTATGAGAGCTGTGATGCCATTCTGGCCCCGGTGGCCCCGACCCCGGCTTTTCCCATCGGCGAAAATGTTGACGATCCCCTGACCATGTATCTCTCGGACATCTTCAC
>JAOZRQ010000258.1:7450-9302 GCA_029940115.1 Desulfobacterales bacterium | reverse complement strand
CGCTCCTGCCGGATTGCCAAATCCGGCAGGCCGTTCGGATTTGCCCATTCAAACCAAGTTCCCCATTTCCCGCTCCTGCCGGATTGCCAAATCCGGCAGGCCGTTCGGATTTGCCCATTCAAACCAAGTTCCCCATTTCCCGCTCCTGCCGGATTGCCAAATCCGGCAGGCCGTTCGGATTTGCCCATTCAAACCAAGTTCCCCATTTCCCGCTCCTGCCGGATTGCCAAATCCGGCAGGCCGTTCGGATTTGCCCATTCAAACCGAGCTGATTCTAACGGATTTTGTGGTTGATTTCATTGGGGTTGATTTCAGACAGTTGCGATCCTGAAAATCAGTCCGAGGGAAGGACAACCCTCACAAACCGCTGATGAGCCCGCACTCTGCCCAACACGCAGGCCATCTGCGTTCATCCGCGTTCATCTGCGGATCACAATTCTCAGCCCGTGTCGGAAACCACAAAAACCGTTAGAGCCAGAAACCGAGCGTGGCGGGGATGTTATTTGCTCACAGGTCCTCAATTTTGGAGGCCGGACTGTCAAATTCGCTGGATTACTCTTTCAATGCCCGCTGCATGTCCTCAATCAGATCCTCAGTCGCCTCGATGCCGACCGAGAGGCGGATCAGGGTGTCGGATATGCCGAGCGCCTGCCGCTCTTCGGGAGACACCCCGGAATGAGACGTCGTCGCCGGCCGGGTGATGAGGCTTTCGACGCCGCCGAGGCTCGGCGCGAGGATCGGCAGGGTGGTCCGTTGAATAAAGCGGTCCGCCCGTTCAACATCTCCTTTCAATTCAAAACTGAGCATCCCCCCGAAACCGTCAAGCAACGCATTGGCCCGTTGATACTCGGGATTCGTTTTAAGACCTGGATAATTCACCTTTTCCACGGCAGGGTGCGCTTCCAGAAATTCTGAGATTTTGAGCGCGCTCTCATTCTGACACCTCATCCGCACCGCCAACGTCTTCATGCCGCGGTGAAGCAGGAAACACGTATGAGGATCAAGCGTCGCGCCGAAATGGTTGAGCTTGTGCGTGATCTTCTTTATCAGATCCGAGGAACCAATGACGGCCCCCGCGACAATGTCCGAATGTCCGTTCAGATATTTTGTGCAACTGTGGAGCGAGATGTCGAAGCCCCATTCCGATGGTCGGAAATAGAGAGGGGTGGCAAAGGTGTTGTCTATCATCGAGATCAGCCGATTGGCCTTGGCAAATTCAGCGATCGCTTTGAGATCAGCCACCTGCATCAGCGGGTTGGTGATGGTCTCCGCGTAGATGATTCGGGTCTCAGGCCGCAGTTTCTCCTTCCAGGAATTCGGGTCATCCCCGTCAATGAAGTCATGGGAGATGTTCAGCTTGGCGAGATCCTTGGTGATGAATTCATGGGAGCCGCCGTAAAGGCAATCTTGGCTCAAAAGGTGATCCCCCGAGGAGAGGAAGGTCAGCAGGGCCGTGCTGATCGCGCCCATGCCGCTCGCGGTGACAACCGCCGCGTCCGCGTTCTCCAGCGCGGCCAGTTTCCGGTGAAGCGCGACATGGTTCGGGGTGTTGTTCAGACGGATGTACTTGAGGTCATGATAATTGCTCTGCCCCGCGTATTCAAATGTGGAAGATTGAAAAATCGGGATGCTCACCGCGCCTTCGATGAGCGGCTCAGGTTCTCCCGCGTGGATCAGTTTCGTCTCAATGGTCTTGTAGTCTCCAGACATAAGGTCTCCGAGGGTTATAAGGGTTAAGGGTTAAGGGTTAAGGGGCCGTCAAAAGAAACTAAGTTTTTTGAAAAAACTTAGTTTCTCTTACGCATCACGTCTCACGTTTCACGCATCACGCCTCACGCATCACGTCTCACGC
>JAOZRQ010000258.1:0-7350 GCA_029940115.1 Desulfobacterales bacterium | reverse complement strand
CTCACGCCTCACGCCTCACGCCTCACGTCCCACGCATCACGCCTCACGCCTCACGCCTCACGTTCGCCAGCAGGAAGCCGCACACCGCTCCGGATATCCCGCCGACGATATGCGCCATCTGGGAAATATTGTCGCTACGGAACGCTTTCAAGATTTCACCCCCCATGAAAATACTCGCGACCAGCAGGAATGTCAACGGAATGGATCCACGCCTGATATCCGCGATAGAGGCGAGAATGATCAGCATGAAGACAATGCCGCTTGCACCAAGCAGTCCCGTGGAGAATAGCAGCATGTTGATCACCCCCGTAGAGAATGCGGTGATGAGCATCATTGACAGAATGGTGGACGTGCCGTATTTCTCTTCGAGCATCGGCCCGAGGAGCAACATGTAGGTCAGGTTGCCGATCAGGTGGTTCCAGTTTGCATGACCCAGCACATGGGAGATCAGTCGGAAATAATCCAACGGGTTCAACAGGGACATGCTGGGTCTCACAACAAAATATCTGATCGTGAATTCACGAATCAGAAAGGAATCAATCAGGTGAATCCCCACGGCAATGATCGAAAACGTCAGAATCGCAGGGGAATTATAACGAATTTTATTCATGGGCTATGGGCTCTGGGGCTATGGGCTATGGGACTATGGGACTATGGGACTATGGGCTCTGGCTGGGCTGATGGAAATTCCCGTTTTTTTCAGCCGCTTCCGCGGCCGCCGGACAGGCCCTCATGATCGGGACAGGAGTGACGGAGAACTGACCCAGATGACCTAAATCCTGATTCTCTTCGGAGCCTTGAGCCACCGCTGATCGGAACTCCAGGCGATTCCGTGCTTTTCCAGATATTCCAGGGTGTTTTTATAAAGCCCGTTCACAGAAAAGACAAAGCGCACGGATCTGCCGATGTTTTCAAGCTTTTTCAGTTCCTCCGCCTTCTTCACAAACTCCCGGGCCTCCCTCACGGAAAACTTGGATTTCCGGTTTTTCACCTCCCCGATCAGGGAGTAATCGTTTTTGTCGGCCGCGACGGCCAGAATATCAATTTGAATGTCTCTCTTATGAAACGGCGAAGCCGAGTAGGACCATACGGTCTCATATTCGGCGAACCTGAAGTCATCCGGCAAATTCTCGATCATGCCGAGAAACACCCGGTTCTTTTCATAAGCGTGTTTCCTCAGCTTGTCAATGATCAGATACTCCGCGAACTTGCCTCTGTAATGGCTGTATTCTCCCATCAGCCGTCTGTTCTCCTTTTCCAACTGATCATACAGGGCCTTGTATTCGTCTGTTACATCCTTCGGATCGAAGCCCTCAATCTCATCCGCGTAGACGCCCCGGAACACCTTGTCGAAGATGTTGTCCCGGACACCCCTGTAATAGAAATTGCTCCGGCCCTGCTCGATGATGTCGGCTTTGACTATGATTTTGAGCTTCTCCTCCAGTTCCGAATCGCCCATCCCGAGGTTCAGTTTTTTTTCCAGCTCCTCCCGGCTCACCTCCCTTTTACGGTGTTTGCAGAGATGCAGCACGATGCTTTTCGCGTTCCTGCTGTTGGCCTTGTCCATGGCATAGCCTGCGTATTCCATCCAGATGCCCCGGATGGTTCCCTCGCTGTGAAGGGTCTCGAATTCCAATGTTCCGAGCAGCCCCTTTTCCGACGTGAAATCCTTTTCTGGATACTTGGAACGGAACAGGGAGGTGATGTAAAACGGATTCCCCTCGGTCAGCCCGGCCATCAGAGGGACGATCTCCTCGGCCACGGGAATGCCCTCCAGATGGGAATATCTGAGGATCATCTCGACCGTCTCGTCGGCGGGGAGGCCTTCAAGGTAATGGAACTGGAACCTTCCCGGAAGCATGCGGCGCAGATCATCCGCAAGCCAGCCCACCCAGCTCCCGGACACCAGTAGCGGCGCGTTCTTGTACTCGGCCGTGTGCAGATGGCTGCCCGCGAGGTTGCCGATTCTGTTCTTGCAGGCTTCGTCTCTGTAGATATAACGGTTGAGGAACTGGAATTCGTCAATGATCTGAAGCACACGCAGGTCATAATGCCGGGCAACGGCCCGGGGGGTCTCCCTCACCATGTTCCACAGACGGTCCGTCTTTCCCTCGCCGCTCAGTGAGATGGCCCTCTCCGCCAGCATCTCCAGATACCCGAACCCCTCCTTCCGGGCCACGTCCGCGGCATCCTGGAAGGTTCCAAACTGCGCGGATTCCAGGTATTCCGTCTTCCGGGTTCCGAACGCGATGAAGTGGTAGACGAAGGTGAGGAGGAACTCCTCACAGAAGTCGCCGAGCCACTGGTCCGTCTCCCTGACCTCAAAGTAGAACGGAACGACCCCCGCGTCCTTGTGGAACGTGATGTTGTAGAGTCTTTGCAGTATCGCGGTCTTCCCGGTCTTCCTGCGGGAGAGGATGGCCGTGCTCATGGAAATCCTTCGTCTGATCCTGTCAATCCAGTTCAGGAAGTACGTCAGCTCCCTCTTTCTGCCGGTGAACAGTTCGGGATTGCCGATTCTCTCCTCAAGCGAGATTCGCATGTTGTTCCTCCTGTCTTTGAAATGCAAGGCTTGCCTTGCGAGTCCCTCATCACCCATCATCCGGAGCTTCTGTAGTCATGAACGGGCGACCTTATGAAGTCCTGCTTGCCTTGCGAGTCCCTCATCATCCGGAGTGCAAAGCTTGCTTTGAGAGTCACCGTCTCCGGACTCACTCGCAAGGCAAGCCTTGCACTCCGATAGCCCCTCGCCTCACTCCGCAATCACCCTGTCCAGCGGTTTTATGGATGCGGTTTTCCCTCCGAGGAGTTCGGCCTTTGACAATTCTGGCATCACTTGGGTGACCCGGGCCCGGCCCATGATCTGGTTGTCGGATCCGAGCATCTTTCCGGTCACGGGGTGGGTGATCGGCTCTTCACGATACACGATGAATCTCCTCTGAAGCTTGACCAATCGCTCTCCGAGGTCAATGAAGATATAATTTTCCTTCTGTTGCACCACCAGACCGTCAATCAGGGGAAATTCCCGGTGAAGTTTGACCGCCAGCCCTTGGGAGAGGGCTCGTGATGCGATCAGGTCTTTTACCTCATCATAGACATCCTGGGTCGCCAGAATCTCAGCGGTCTCGGTGTCAATCAGCCGGGCCACGATTTCGATGCCAGTGCGGGTTTCGACGATGTTGCCGTAGAGGACCGACCGGGCGGCGATGAGCCTGCCGAGCTTCAGCGCGGTCTCTCTGTCAATCAGCTTTGTGCGGCTCAGTTTCTGCTCCTGCAAGAGCGCGTCCAGCTTGTCCCGCTCGATGATCCGGAAGCGGTTCTGGTTGACCAGCGCGCTGATCAGGTTGTCTTGGAAAGAGGTGGAAAATTGGGAGACCTCGCCGCTCTGGTCAAAGGGGAGCACACTGATGCTCAGGCGTTCCGAGAGCTGAAGCGCCTTGGGAACCTTTCGGTCCACAGAGATTTTTCGCTCCGCGGCATTCCCGGCCGCATCTTCGGCCTGAATCAGAATCTCATTTTCGCCCGGTTCCAGTTCGGCCAAGTGTCCGAAAAAGACGTACCGGCCCTTCCGCCGCAGAATCGGGGTCCCGTTGACAGAGACGCGGATGATCTGGCTCTCGTCACTGATCTTTCCCTCAAGATAGATCTTCTCCATAAAGACCGTCTGGGAGTCATTCCACCCCTTCAGTTCGATGGCCGGCGGGACCTTGTCCGTGGACCCGAAGAAAGAGGCCACAAAAAAGTCGGCCATGTCCGGCTCCGCAACGGCCAGCATTCTCCCCCCGCTTTCGCTGACAAGGGGCTGATCCTGCAACGGAACCCGTGCGGCGGTTTGGTTTCCCAGACGATCCAGAGCCATCAACTCGACCTCTCCCACATCCGGCCTGACCGTCTCAGTGAAAAAGAACGCATTTTTCCCCTGAACCGTTACAGGCCGGCCATTGATGCTCAGTTTGGATATGCCGGCCTCGTCATGGAGCGAACCGGAGAGCCTGATGGCCTCCCGTGCAACTTCAATCTCCTCTATGACAATGGTGGGGCCTTCCCTGTCCACATGGAGGATCAGCTTTTTTCTGGCCACTTTTCCCGGAAGATTCCGGGCTGATAGTTCAAGTTCATGGTCTCCTTGGGAGAGGAGAAGGAACTTTTTGAAAGCGACCTCCTTTCGGGAGCCTTCTGAATAGAGGGCGTTGAAGATATCCGAGACCGGCGTGGCACCTTTGATGACAATGGCGGATATGTAGTTCTCATCCGCGGCAACGCCGGAAAGAACCACCGGATCCTCTCGGGTCCAGACGTCATCTGTCTCAAAATCGAGGCTGAGGCTCGGGGGCGATATCTCCTTTCCCTCCGCTTCGATCATGGCTTTCCTGACCCGGTCAAGGTAAAACCGGGCCTTTGCGGATGAAAAATGGCTCAAGGAGAGTTCCAGTTCTTCCCGGGCCCTTTCCATATTCCCGGAGTGATAATAGATCACCCCCAGCTCCCTGTGGGGGAAATAATCAACAAAGTGCATGCCATATGTGCGGGCCATGCGCTGGTCCTTGGATCGCCGGCGGGCCGCCTCCTTCATATCCGCTTCCGCGTTCTTGTAAAACTCCCCTTCCGCGAAAGAGATGCCCCGCTTGTAATAATGCCACCACCGGTTTCTGAAGGCTTCGTCTATCCTGCCATATTCCTTGCCATCCTTGAGATGAATCGGAACTGTGTCGGTTGCACATCCGGAAAGGGTCACGGCTCCGACAACGATCAGAAACAGAACCCGTTGTTGCCATATAAAATGGGTTGCGCTTTGCTGACTCTTTTTTGCTACACAGTTCGCCTTCATTTTCACTCCTTTTTGAGACGCGGATGCATGCCCCGGACAAGCTCTGCGATGGGATCAGGAATCTCATGATTTGCCTCCGAATTTTCAGGTGAGAAAAGCTTGTCCTCGCATCGGAAAGGGAGTATAAATGAAAGAGACACAGAAGGCAACACCCCCAGCAGTTTTAATTTTGAAATTAGACGGACTCTCTCTGCCAGAGGTTTCAGCCCGTTTTCAATAATCGGGCGTACTAATCCTGTTCCCATATATTATGGGTGAACACATTTTGGGAACATTTCCCTTTTTTCTGTCACACTGAAGATGCCCTCTCTGCAACCTGCCTTCTCAGCCGGGGGCATAATCCCTTTCCAGGGTCGAAATCATGAAATCGAACAGCCTTTGCAGACTTTCAAAACTCAGATAACGGATCAATGCTCTGAAATCATTGAAGAATCTCGAAAGTCCGCGTCCTGTGCGAACTTTTGGAGCATGCGCCGCATGACCCCCGCCTCAGCTTGCGGCTGGTCAGGCAAAGTTGGCCGGTCTGGACGGCTTGGGACAGGAATCCCTCCCGGCTGGCCACGCGCCCCTCCATCTTGGTGACGCGTTTCCGGGTCCGAAGGTCGCCGGGCGGTCAATCCCAAAACCGCAGGCGCAGACAGCAAATCCGCCTCCCTTGTCAGGCCCTTCCGCCATGTCCCATGGAATCAACTCATCGGCTTGCGCCCGGCTCTGATTTGGAGACATGGGGGGCTGCCGACATCCCAAGGGAGGTTGGCAACATGGGGACAAGCCAGGTTCCACAAAAAAATTGCGAAGGCCATTCTCATCAGACAATGATGCCCACAAATCTCATTTGCAAAAACATTTGCAAAAAATAAATTTATCATATACTAGTGGTTTCTGCTTTTCAAGCTAAAATTAAAATTGCTGTTTTTTTGAGGATCCGCTTGATTTCCCCAGACACATATGATACCTTGACATTTTCTGGCATGAGAAATTGCATCTTTCAAAAAAGCTGGAAGTAGTTTGCATTATCTGTCCGTGCTGTGCCGGGAAACGGGGAGCCTTGCAGTTTGTTCTCAAACCATAAGTGTAAATCGGGAAGGACACGTTGTCCCGAGGGGAATGACGCGGTATTCCCTTGAGGGGGATCAGGGGTGTCGGCACAAATGGTCCCAAGTTTACACCAATGGTTCTCAAACGCCTCTTTCCCTGACAGCGCATGTTGTCCAAGAAAGAAACTAAGTTTTTTGAAAAAACTTGGGTATCCTTTATTTATGGAAAGTTTGTAGTTCCGCCTTCAGGCGGTGTGACACCGCCTGAAGGCGGGACTACGAACTGAAAGTGAAGGATGCCTTTCTTTGGAACAATCTTTTTGTTAAAGTCTATATCACGAGTCGTATGAATATCTGGAAAAAACTCAGCCCCGAAAACATTTTTCTCGCGGTTCCACTTCAGAATAAGGATGCGGTCCTGCGATTTGTGGCGGATTTGTGTGTGAAAAACGGCATGGTCACCCACGCAGACGCGCTCTATGAAGGCTTGAAGCAGCGGGAAGATACCATGAGCACCGGTGTCGGGGGAGGAATTGCGTTTCCGCATGCAAGGAGTCCCGAAGCAACGGACGCAACCGTTCTTCTGCTTCGCCCCCTTGAACCAGTTGATTTTGAAAGCTTGGACGCTTTGCCGGTGGACATTGTCTTGGCCCTGATCATTCCGGAAGCGGATATCAGCCTGCATATTCAGCTCCTCGCGGGGGCCTCTAGGCTTTGCAGACATTCTGAGTTTCTGAAAGCCGTGAGAGAAACCGGAACGCCCCATGAGCTTCTGGACATCATCAGAAATCTGGAAGAAAAGATGCCGTTTCATTGAGGCAAGGGGCGATGGGCAAACGGCGATGGGCGAAGCTTGGGCTGATGAAAATGTCACAAAAAAAGGTTGCCGATTGTGATCCCGTTTTTTGGCTTGAAAATCAGCCACCTGCAAAATGCGGGGAACAAAGCTGGGATCAACTTTTGGGAACATTGGCAACATTTTCATCACCCTAGGCGAAGCCCATCGCCTCTTGCCCATCGCCTCTGTTCATTATGTATCTTTTGATTGCTGTCATAAATAATGAAGACCTGTTCGATGATCTCATCACAGGATGGCTGGACATCGGCATCACCGGTGCCACCGTGATTGAGAGCACCGATTCCCTCCAACTGATCAGCCAGCATATCCCCATTTTCGCCGGCTTCCAGACGCTGGGGGGATTGCGCCACAACAAGACCCTGTTCACGGCAATTGAGGATCGGGAAACGCTTGATCAGGCAGTCGCCTACCTCGAAACACTCTGCCAAGATACGGGAAAGCCACACCAAGGCGTCTATTTCGTCGCCCCCCTCACCTCCTTCGGACGCTTGGGTCGGCCAGTGAACACAGAACAGCGGCAACACCATATGGAGAAGAAACTTGGGATTTGAAACTTGAAACTTGGATTTTCAGTTTCAAGCATCAAGCATCAAGCATCAAGCATCAAGCATCAAGCATCAAGCATC
>JAOZRQ010000781.1 GCA_029940115.1 Desulfobacterales bacterium | reverse complement strand
CCAGATTTAAGCCCGAAAGACTGACAATCGGGACATATCCGATGAAGAACGGAGAAGTTGATCCATCAAGGAGAATCACAACCATTTCCTACTCATTGTACAAACTCAGGAGTTCTCCGGTTCGTTATGATGGTAAAAATATCACCAGGTTAACGGGTAAGATCGGTGCTCCCCGGGGATATTCCATTGTCGGGGATCTGAAGAAGAAAGGTTTCGCTGTCGAAGAATCGGATGCCACAGCTCTGGGGCATTTCAAGAATCTGCTGTCCGGGTGGGTGAAAGCTCTTGCCATGCAGGATATCACAGCGGACGCACTGCTGAAAAAACGGGCGGACCAGTTTGAAGATATCGTAAAGATATATCCGCCGCTGGCCACCAAACCGTATTACCTGATGCTGAGTCATAAATTTGTGGATAAACATCCTGCTTTAGCTGAAAAAATATGGAATGCAATTGCAAAAATCAGAAAAAAGGAGATGGACAGCATTGTCAGGAAATATGCCGAGTGAGTTTTATTGATGTGCTCACAAATTCCTTTTCGGTTGCTCCGAAGCAGGTGATTCCACAGAGTCATCTGCGGGGCAGCACAGTTGTGCGCCGAACGGGTAGTGCCTGTCCGGTAACTTGATCTGTTCGGTTCCGAGGAACCGGATGAGAGAAATCCTCACGTCCGGATCTGTGGGGAAGTGATGCCCAAACGACCCGCTATAGGGAAGGTGAGGCCGGGCATATTGTTAAATTTTAATTGAAAGGAGGTGTTTTTTATGAAACCATGAGAGTGTTTTTTTGGCCTGATGCTCTCGGCCTGTTCATTTTGACCCTGATTTTCCCGGGGATTCGGAAGTGTCAGAACCGGGGTTATTATCAAGATATTAATAATAAAGGGCATTCTTCTTATGTCAGTTTACACTTTGCCGCAGAACAATTTTGCAAATCGTTCCAAACGACCTGCAAAGTCGTTCTGCAACTCGGAAAAAGTGTAAACTGCTTTTCAGCTTCTGTGAAGGATGCCAATAAGGGAGGTATTTTTTATGAAACGAAGGTGTTTTTTTGGCCTGGCGGCCAGTCTGTTCATTCTGGCCCTGATTTCCTTGACTTGCCAGAAAAGTCTGGCATCAGAAGGTGGAAAATCCGGGAAGGTGAAGAATGTCATCATGGTAATAGGGGACGGCATGGGGCCCCAGGCGGTCGGATTCCTGAACGCTTATGCCAAGTATGCGCCCCGGTCCATATACGCAGATCAGGGCCGGACCACCGCGACGGAAAAGATCATGGAAGCCGGTGTGTTCGGAATGGCGTATCATGAGGCGGCAAATGTTCTTGTCACAGACTCTGCCGCATCAGCGACACAGATGGCGACCGGCAAAAGAGCGTTGTCTGAAACCATCGGGTTGGATCAGGATGGAAATCCCGCGGAAACCATTCTTGAAAAGGCAAAGAAGATGGGAAAATCGACAGGTCTGGTCTCAGACACCCGGCTCACCCACGCGACACCCGCCGGCTTTGCCGCTCATCAGCCCCATCGCAGCATGGAAAATGAGATCGCCGTGGATATTCTGAAGAACAATGTGGATGTGATGCTTGCAGGAGGCATGCGCTATTGGATTCCCAAGGAGGCCTCGGACAAAAGCGCTGAGATTCACAAAAAGCTGAAAGCGCGTACAGGCGGCAAAATCAGAATCAAGTCCAAACGGAAAGACAGCCGAAACCTTCTGGATGAAGCTGAAAGCGCGGGGTATGAACTGATCTTTGCAAGCGATCAGTTGAAGAAGGCTGAAGGGAAAAAGTTGCTCGGCTTGTTCAGCTATTCTGCAATCCCTTACCGGATTGACCTTGAGATCAATGCCCCTGACAGAACCGTCCCCACCTTGAAGGAGATGGCAATGAAAGCCCTTGAGGTTCTCTCAAAGAATGACAAGGGATTTTTCCTGATGGTTGAATCCGGACTCATTGACTGGGCAGGTCATGACAACGACGCCGGCACCTTGTTGCATGAGCTGATAAGGTTTGATGAGACGCTTGCCTATATTTATGATTGGGTGAAAGACCGGAACGACACGTTGCTCATCGTGACCGCGGATCATGAGACCGGCGGATTCGGTTTCAGCTATTCAAGAAAAGATATCCCCCAACCCGAGGATTTTCCGGGTGAGACTTTCAAAGATGCAAAATTTGCGCCGAGATTCCACTTCGCGTCTTATGAACTTCTGGACAGGATTTATGACCAGAAGATCAGTTACCGGAAAATATTGGAAGAGTTCGATGCCCTGGCAGAAGACCGGCGGACTCCCCAGGCCATGTCGGAAATTGTGAACCGCAACACCGAGTTCCCGATCACCCCGGCGGACGCGGCCGAGATTCTGGCAAGGGAGAAAAATGAATATTACGTCAAGGGCCATAAATATCTTAAAGCTAAAACATTTCCTAAGATCAATGACTTCAAGGAATTTTATGTTTACAGCGAGGA
>JAOZRQ010000780.1:2320-2468 GCA_029940115.1 Desulfobacterales bacterium | reverse complement strand
TGACCAAAGAAACCCGGCTTCGCTTTCAAGATGTTCAACGATCAGGTTGCAACAAGCTGATGCCGGCTTCAGAAGCCGGGTTTCCTTTCAGGTTGACCAAAGAAACCCGGCTTCGCTTTCAAGATGTTCAACGATCAGGTTGCAACAA
>JAOZRQ010000780.1:0-2220 GCA_029940115.1 Desulfobacterales bacterium | reverse complement strand
GCTGATGCCGGCTTCAGAAGCCGGGTTTCTTCAAACCGCATCAATGTCTCAGGATCAAAGAGAGTGTCGTCACCTTCTTCTCATAATCGTAATCATTGAAATTGGAGTCGTTCTTCGTGTAGCCGAATTCTGCGGAAATGTCGAGCCCGTCGTAAAAGAGGCGGCGGGAAAGGGAGACCGTTCCCATGGTTTTGCCGTCATCCCGCTTTACCCCGTATGAGGAATCGGGATTCTCATATTGTTTGTCATAGTATTTTCCCGTCAGCTTCAAATTCAGGTGCCAAGGCAGATAAAGGGATATCCCGAGTTTGGTCTTGATCTGGCCATAATCATAATCCGGGCCGGACGCGTCATTCTTCTCCCACCCAAATCCGCCGAACAGATTCCCCCTGACATTCGGGAGGCTGTAAAACATATCCAGAAAGACCTCATGCATCTCGCCGCTCCGATCGTCATGCTGGAGATAGGTGTCATCATAGAAACTGTATGACACCCTGCTGACGAGATTGCTGCTGAGTGCCCATATCATCTCAGGCTTGAACTGGTGGCGTCTCAGATAGCTCTCGGAATCAGCCCAATAATACGCGGGCAGATACGCGAATCCGAAGGTGAACGGGTGGGAGCGATGGTGGGTGTAAAGGTTGAAGATGCTTCCGGTCAGATCATACTGATCCAGATCATCATGCCATGTCTGGTAATGACTGTATCCCGCGCCGGCGTTGAACCCGTCTTTGTCCACAAATTTGTAGTCTCCGGAAAAGTACGCCACTGTCACCCCATCCCCTTTGTCGGCCCCCTTGTCATCCTCAATATTCTGATCCGACGGCACAAGCCGGACATTGTCATCATGCCGACGGCCGATTTTCAGGTAAATGCGGTAAGGTTTGAGGGTCTTCTCCTGTTTTCTCACTGCCGAGAGCCATTTTGCGGCATTTTCCCGGAGCGATCCGGAATCTGCATGAGCTCCCACATAGGCAAACTTTTCCTCTGCCTGTCTGATATCCCCCATTCTCTGATAGCAGATCCCCGCGTAATAATAGCCGTTGGTGGAAATGGTGGGGCTCTTTTCCGCCGCATGGACAAAATAGCCCACCGCGTCAGCGTATTCTCCCAGATTGTACAGACATATGCCGGCATAATAGGACGCAAGCACATTTGACGGCTCCTCCTTGGCCACCTTCCTGAACCGATCCGCCGCGATCGAATAATTGGACATCTTGTAATCGAGAAACGCGATGTCATATGTCAGGCCGGGTATTTCCGGATCCCTGTTCCAAGCTTTCTCGAAACAGGACCGGGCCTCCGGGTAACGGTCCGTTTTCAGATAGGTCCTTCCGAGATAGTGATTGCAAAAGGGATTGTCTGGGTTCAGTGCAAGGGCCTTTTCAAAATTCTTTTCAGCATCCTCATAATCCCCATCCTCATAGGCGAAGACACCGAAATCATAATAGGCCCGGCCCTTTTCCTCCTGAGCATCCGCAACACCGCCCAAAAATGTGGGAAAAAGGAGAAGGATGACAGCGAACAGCAATTTCTTCATGATGTGGCTCCTGACATTTTTTTGTTTTTTTTTGCGGGATTGGCATGGCCAACTCATCCGTCTGCATCCCGGAGTGCAAGAGTTTGCATATCCATCCCTTGATTCGGACAGGCCCAGCATGTCCATTTCTTCTCCTATTTATCTGTGTACAGCTATGTACAGGACAAAAAATCGGGAACGGGCGAGAAACCCGGCCCCCGATAAAAAACGTCGGGGCAAGCTTTTTCCCAAACGGGCCGACTTCCCGACTGCAAGAAAAAGCCGGGTTTCTTTCCCCTTCACTTTTTTTTGTCCTGTACACAGCCTATTTATTCCATAAACCAAAAAAAGTCAATAGGCTGATCGGGTCAATTTTGTCATGATCACATCAGAGAGAATTGGCAAATCCGGCAGGCGGCTACCGCTACCCTTCACGCTCCTGCCGGATTGACAAATCCGGCAGATGGGTTCGGATTTGGCAATCGTTCGACGGCTCGACGACTCGACTGAGCGTTCGACTGAGCGTTCGACTGAGCGTTCGACTGAGCTCACGCCGAAGTCTCACGCCGAAGTCTCACGCCGAAGTCTCACGCCGAAGTCTCGCCGAAGTCTGAGCGTTCGACTGAGCGTTCGACTGAACGTTAGACTGAGCGTTCGACTGAGCTCACGCCGAAGTCTCACGCCGAAGTCTCGCCGAAGTC
>JAOZRQ010000779.1 GCA_029940115.1 Desulfobacterales bacterium | reverse complement strand
CGAAGACAGCGAGGCTGATGGTGTCAATCATTACGATTCGATTTAAGGCATCCGTCTTGTCCATATGTGGGGTTCTCACCCCCTGAAGGATCAATGTCTCCACATTGCTTTTCCTCAACTGCTCCTCAAACTTCACCGCCTTCTGAACACTCTGAAGACAAACCCGCTTTTTGTCCATCAGGGATTGCCAGATGTCGCCATTCTGGATCTCATCAAGGAAGCCCAAAACAACTCCCAAGTAATTGAACGGATCGTGGCTTTCAAAATCCATTTTTTCGAAAAAGTCGCACAGAAAGCCGATTTTGTTTTCAGTCAGATGAGACCGCATATTTCTCAGCCTGACCTTGAAAGCCGTTTGATGCGTATCAGGTGCGTGATGATGGATGGTCTCAATCACCCGTTTGTCCAGATTTCGGGAGATATTCAGACGGGATATGAATCCTTCTGCGACCCACTCAGGCATTGAAAGCCTCAGAACCCCTCTTCCCTCGGGAAAATGCAGCACCGTCTCAGGAGGATGCCCGCAAAAAAGAGCCTTCAGAATCTTCTCCTCGTCCGTCTTTTGGAATGCCTCGCGTGCCAGAATATCTTCCAGTTGCATCTGAACCGCGTGATCCGGGAAAAAGATCAGGTCGAGAAGCGAATCCCTCTCACTGTCAGACTCATCGTCTATGATCGCCTCAAGTGCCTCTGCCGATGGATGTGAAAAGGTCGAGTCAATATAATGCAACACCTCATCACTCAGATTCAGGCCGTTCAGAAGAATCTCCCTGATCTTTTCAGCCAGTGACGCATGCTTTTCTTCGGGTTCTGTTCGGAGCATGACATATCCTTACAGTCAGAAACCGGGTTTCTTCTCACAAGTTGCATGCCAAATCCCATGATCATCATGGACAGCCATGCAAATTCGTTGATGAAAGGGGAGTTGAAGATTCCTGCGACAATCGGACATACCAATGCGCCAAGACTGGCGATCCATGCCCAGTTCATCTTTTCGGGCGCAGGCCGATACCGTGTGAGATCCCAGGCCACATGCCATAGAAACAGGAGAAACAAGGTCAGTCCCAAGATGCCTTCCTCACATAGTTTGGTCAAAAACAGGTTATGGGCATGTTCGGGAATCTGCCACACAGAAGGATACGTTTTCAAGGGGGCCTTGAAACAGAGCTGGTCCACATTGACAGATGGAAAATTGCGCGGGCCGATGCCGAGCAAAAGCTTTCCTCCCTGAGTGGCTTGGGCATACCCCACCAGCCAGTGTTCAAAGCGGAGTCTGTCATTGGGGCCTTCTTCATCGTCGAGTTTCAAGCCATCTTCGCCCACATTGCCTTTGAGATGTCCGATCCGTTTCACCAGCTCTGAATCTTCCTCGCCGATCAGGAGGGCAATGAGGATGACCATTCCGGGAAGCAGGAGGCTGATCCCCATTGATTTCCGTATGTTCCGATTACGGAAAAAGACGACCATCAGGAGCCCCGTTGCAATCATGAATCCCAAGACCCCTCCCCGGCTCCCCATGACAATCAGAGAGGATAAGGAAAACAGCAGGCATAAGGCCATAGTTCTCCGCATCTCTGTGGTGAAACCGGAAACAGAATCGAGCAACACCCCGAACATCAGAAAGATTGAAATCCCCAAATAAATCGAAGACTGGGTCACCAGTCCTGCTGAATGAAATTCAAGATAGGGCCGAATTCCAGATTGCCATTCACATATCCCCCATATGAGCCCTGTAATGACCCCGATGATGATGCTCCCAAGAAATATCCCGACCCGGAGGTGTTCGGCATCGCTGCGGTACATTATCCAGAAGATGAGCAGAAAACAGGATGCGTCTTTAAAGCCTTTGATGCCGGTCGGAAGGGGCCAGTTCGTCAGTGTGCTTGCCAGAGAAGTCAGCCACATTCCGAGCAGCAACCACTCAAAGGTGTCGGGATGTCGCCACCGAACCGGCTTTTCTGCCAATCGCCGCCCCAAAGCCCCGAGAAAGAGGATGGCAATCGCCATATGCTTGGGGCTTTCCATGATGGGCAGGAAAAATGCCAGAGAATATATCCCGAATCGCTCAAGTTGACGCAATCCTTTTATGATACCAGATCGTGTCACAGGAAGCGTCAGATTGATCATCAAAGTTTTGTTCATCATATCTCGGTAATACTTCAAAAAAATCGGCAAGTCATAAAATCTCAGCAACATGAGGCTGGTTCTAACACTTTTCGGGGAGGCCTTCCTTGCCCGTGCCCGTGAACGTGCCCGTGAACGTGAACAGGGCTCCCCCAAATCCGTTATAATCAGAATAAACACGCCCCGATCGCCCCATTTGTCGGGAGAGAAACGGCTGTTCTTTCGGGATGACCGACATCACAGACAATCAATTTGGGCAACTCTTTCACATTTTCATATTTTTCGCAAGGAAAATCGGGCATCCTTCATCCATCGGGCAAAGTTTGTAGTTCCGCCTTCAGGCGGTGCC
>JAOZRQ010000257.1 GCA_029940115.1 Desulfobacterales bacterium | reverse complement strand
CCTCTTGGCCGGTATAGCGGAAGATCAGGGTTGAGAATGCCGCGAACAGGGTCATGAACAGGGTGGTGCCTGTCCCATGGCTCAGGCTGTTCAGCTCTCTTGCCAGATCGTCATCCAACTCAAATCGCTCCAAGCTTCCCGTGCTGGTCAGCTCCGCGGGGCGAGGATGGTCTGTGGGGAGTTCCAGCACAAAGGGCGCGCCTGCCAACTGGCGTTTCCAATAGTCGAGCTGCTTCTCCAACTCCCCTTTTTCCAGCCATTCACGCTGTCTCAAGGCAAAGTCGGCATATTGGATCGGCAGTTCCGGCAGGGTCAGCGTGTCATTGGGGCGATCCTCGGAAAAGGCCCGGTAAAACGCGGCCAGATCCCGGATGAAAATGCCTGCGGCCCAACTGTCACAGACCATATGATGGCCGAATATGAGCAGGACATGCTCCTCCGGGCCCAAGCACAACAGACCGCATCGCAACAAAGGATCGTTTTCAAGATCAAAGATGCGCTCCAATCCCTCAACAGCCATTTTCTGAACCGTCTCCATCTGCTCGGATTCGGGCAGGTCACAGAGATCATCGACGGGAAAGCTTGTGCCGCGGGTCTGGTCTCTGTCAATCATCTGAACAGGCTCCCCGTCTCTCACGGCAAAGGTGGTCCGCAATGCCTCATGCCGTCGGATGACCCCTTGGATGCTCTGCTTCAGGGCCGGCACATCAAGTTTCCCCCTGAGGCGGAGGGGCCACACCAGATTATAGGACCGGTCTTCCGGATCCAACTGGTAGAGGAACCAGATACGCTGTTGCGCGAAAGAGAGGGGCATATCCCCCTCACGCGGGACAGGGGTAAAGACCTCATCCTGTGAGGGCCTGATTTTGTGCAGGAACGCGAGGATTTCCGATTTCCGCTCCCGCAACTGGTCCCGAATTTCAGGGGTGAGACGCCCCTTGGGCGCGCTGTAGCGCAGGCGGTCATCTTCGGCCCATAACCTGATGTTTGCCCTGCGAAGTTCGGATAAAAGGTCTCCAACCGATTTCATATCTCTCCCTCCTCAACTTCCTCGGCTTGAGTCTCAGAATTTGGTTCGTCCATGGCCCAGCGGATCGTCTCAATCCGTTCGGCCACCCCTGCCACGGTCGGATTCTCAAACAGGTTTTCCGGGGAGACTTCCACCTGAAATGCCTCTCTCACCCTGGAGATGACTTGGGTCGCTATCAGGGAATCGCCCCCGAGTTCAAAGAAGTTGTCGTGGATCCCGACCTGCTCAATACTGAGCACCTCCTGCCAGATTCGGGCCAGCGTCTTCTCGATCTCCGTTCCCGGGGCAGCATAGGTGTTTCCCAAGTCCGGCCGGGGGTGGGCGGTGTCTGTGGAAGAGGCTTCATCCGTTGCCACACCGGACGAATCCGGGGCAGGGGTGCCGACCTGAAGGTCATCCGCCTTCTCGAAGTCATAAGGGGATATGATGACATGGGGAGACGAACTGCTGAACAGGGCCCGGCAAAAGCTCTCCATGCCTTCTTCCTGTGTCATCCGGGTCCCTCCTTCCGGCATCCCTCCGTTCCGGCTGATGGAGAGGGTCTGGTGTCCAGAGGCCCGGGTTGTACTCTGGCAATGCACCAGTGCGTCAAGAAACGCGTTTTCCGCGCAGTCGCTCAGACTCCCTTGGCCCGTAAGCGAGGAGAGGGATGAGCAGTATGTGAGAAAATCGGCCCCCTGGTCTCTGAACAGCGTGTCCAAAATCACCGCACCCCTCGCTTTGCCAAACCGTTCACGATTGGCATCTTGGGTGCCAAAGTTGCATGTTGGCCAGTCCATCCCGGACGCGTGGATGACCCCATGAACAGGCCCGAATGTCTCATTGATCTGCTTGAGGGCGGATTCCATCTGATCAAGATCGGTGAGATCCGCACAAAGGGGCAGGATCTCGGATCCGAGGGATTCGAGTCTTTTGGCCCGGGCCACTCTGATCTGTGTGATCCGATCTGCCAAAATTTCATTTTGGCACTCCTCTTGCTCTGCCAAAATTTCATTTTGGCACTCCTCTTGGGCGATGATCAGCGCGAGATCCGCTTGGGCTCGTCTCGCCTCGTCGTCGGGATAGGCTTTGACGTTCACAAATCCCATATCCCGCATCACCTGCTCCCATTTTTCGGCCGCCATCAGGGGGGATTCCCTCCTGATCTCCTCATCCTCGAAATACCACCATCCTTCGGCCACCCCCCAGACCATGTCCACCGGCCGCAATGGCTTGATCGACTCCACCAAGGCGATGATCCCCCCGGGAACCAGCAGGCTCCTCAGATGGCCCAAGGTTTCGCGGATGCGTTTCGTGGCGTGAACCACATTCAGCCCGAATATCATGTCAAAGGATCGTGGGTCATATCCTTGGGCGGTCGGATCGCTTGAGATATCCAAGGTTCCGCATTTCATGAAATTGAATCCCCTCTTGGCCGCGTCCCTTTCGGCCTTGACCACAAAGGATTTTCCGATATCCGTGAAATGATATTCCACATCCCGGCCAGTCAGTGCGGCGGCCATCTCCCAAGTCAGGTCTCCGGTTCCGGCGCCGACCTCCAATATCCTGAGCTTTTTCCCGGATTTTTCCGAGATCATCAGGGTGAGGTCCCGCAACAGGTCCATACAGACTTGGCTGTTGCTATGGTCAGCCATGTTCTTGGCGAAATTCTCCACACGGTCGGATTTGCCCTCGGGAAACAGGACGCTGATCGCCTCGGTCTTCCCGCTCAGGGCTTCCGGGTAGTGACGGACACAGTGATTCAGGAATTGGGACATCTCCTTGAAATCCGGGTATCGGGCCTCGGCTTCCTTGGCCAAAGTTTCCGAATCCGTGACCTCATCCCTGCCCTTCAGGAAGCGGACGGTCTCATCTTCCACTTGGATGATGTCATCTTCGGCCAGGACCCGGATGAAGAAGTCAAGGAACTTCTCAAACTTGGGCATGATCTTCAGTTGGCCCGACAGTTCCTCACGCGTGTGTCGGCGCCCTTTTTCGGTCTCCACACCGCAGGCCCTGAAGTAGTCGAAGGTGTGACTCGCGCAGAGCGTGTCAATGCTCTCCTGAAGTCCTTTATAGCTTCCTATTTCCCTTATGTCAAGGAATTTTTCGAGTTCCGACGCCCGCGCGCGGATAAACTCGGACTCAGTCCCCATGTCAACGGGAAGGGGCAAGGGGCGAGGGGCAAGCGGCAAAAGGCAATCGGTAATAGACAACCGGTCATCCCCATCGCCCATCGCCCATCGCCCATCGCCTCTCGAGGGCAGTTCCGAAGATTCCACCAAGGCCAGTTTGGCCTGAACGGTCCGGGCCAAATATTCGGCGAACCCATATCCGATGTCCCCCAGCCCTTCGGTGATCAGGTAGGTCCCTCCCGGTCTGAACTGATGGGGGACCGGTTCGAGGCGGATCGGTTCAAAGGTCTGAACCCAGCGATGGGGACCTCGGTAAGCGACCACCGGATCGGAGGCAGGATGGCTGATTTCCGAGAGCAACGGCAACGCGCAAAACTGCAAGTTTTGCACTCCTTCAAAGTCAATGCTGCGGGACATGATATGCGGATATGCCTTTGGAATCCATCGGACAAGGCCGAGCATCATGGCTTTTTCGGGACGCAGGTCCTCGGTTCCGGTCACTTCCTGCATGTTGTCGGAGATGACGAAGAGGGCGAGGGGCGAGGGGCTGTGGGCTATGGGTGGGCTATGAGCGATGAGCGATTCTCCGCTGCTTGCCTCTCGCCTGCCTCTCGCCTGCCCCTCGCCAATGGCCTGCGCCAGAAATTGCAGGCCGTCAAATCCGGACCGGATCATTTGGTCCAGCCGTTCCATCAGAGCCTGCCCCTCGCCGCTTGCCCCTTGCCCCTCACCTCTCGCCTCTTGCCCCTCGTCCATCGCCCAGAGATGGAGAATGGTTTCAGGGGATTTGTCCGATGCGTGAAGATCGGCCATCAGGCTTTCATAATCCTCCGGGTGTTCAGGATTAAGCGTATAGCTGATAGGGCTCAGTTTGTCAAACTTGGATCCTTTTTTCACAGAGACCACTTCCTGACCATTCTGCTCCATATCCTTGGCCACCCGTTCCCCCAGCCCGTATTCATCAGAAAACAGGAGAACGGGATGAGCCTCTGACCCCTGATCCCTGACTACTGACCCTGGAAGCGGAACCCGCTTCCAAGACGGCACATGGAACCAGTCCGCCATGTCCGCCTGCCTGACCCCAGGCCCCTGACCCCTGACCCCTGGCCCCCTGACCCCTTGAGTCTTGATCGGTTCAACCCAATATCGTCGGCGTTCAAACGGATACGAAGGCAACGGGATGCGGTGACGGCGTTCCTGCGCGTAGAACGAGGACCAGACCGGTCTGACCCCCGCGAGCCAGAGTTTTCCCAAGGTGGTCAGAAGAAAGGCCATATCCGACTGGCTGTCCCGGGGGTGGCGTATGGAATTGAGGGCGATGGGCGATGGGTGAGGGGCGATGGGTGAGGGCCCCTTGCCCCTCGCCCCTTGCCCCTCGCCCCTCGCCCCTTGCCCCTCGCCCCTCGCCCCTTGCCGCATGACCAGTGTGGTGAGGGTCTGTCCGGGTCCCACCTCCAACAGCACCGGGTCCGATTCCTCTGCGAGCTGGCGGATACCATCGGCAAAGCGGACGGTCTGCCGCAGGTGTCTGGCCCAGTATTCCGGATCCGTAGTCTCATCGCCGGTTATCCAAGTTCCGGTGACATTTGAGATGTAGGGAGTATGAGGGGGCCTCAGCATGACTTTCCTGAAATGGTCCGTGAACGGCTTCAGGATCGGTTCGGTCATCTCCGAGTGAAACGCGTGGGACGTGTGGAGAAGCCGGCATTGGACCCCCCTCTGGGTCAGATCGTTCTGAATATCTTCCACCGCCTCGGTATGGCCGGAAACCACACACTGGGATGGTCCGTTCACAACAGCGAGGGAAACCCCCTGTTTCAGCAATGACCGGACATCCTCCTCAGGCAGCGGAATCGCGAGCATCGCTCCTTTGGGGAGTGATCCCATCATCTGACCCCGGTCCGCAACCAGACCCAACGCGTCCTCCAAGGAGAGCACACCTGCGAGGCAGGCCGCCACATATTCACCGATGCTGTGACCGATCATGGCCCGGGGACGAATGCCCCACGCCATCCACAACCTGGCCAAGGCGTATTCGACGACAAAGAGGGCGGGCTGTGCAATTTCGGTGTGGGTGAGAGGTGAGGGTTGAGGGGTGATGGGCGATGGATGCCCCTCGCCCGGGTACAACATATCGCGAATGTCGAATTCCACATGAAGTTTGAGAAGTTCTGAGCAGAGGTCCACCTGTCCCCGGAATATCGGTTCGTTTTGGTAGAGTTCCCGTCCCATGTTCACATATTGGGATCCTTGGCCTGAAAACATGAATATGACGGGTCGCTCCTCATCAGTCGGCTCGGTCCCTGTGAACAGGCCCGGACCCGAGCCGGTCAGTTTTGAGACCGCGTCATTCGCATCTTGGCATACCAGGAACCGTCTGTGGCTGAAGAGTCTCCGGCCGGTGAGCAATGTGTGTGCGGCGTCGGCCAGATCCAAGTCTGGATGTTCCCTGAAATGTCCGGCCAGATTTGCCGTCATCTTCTCAAGGGCCGATCCGGTTTTTGCAGAGAGGGCCAGCAGTTGGTACGGTCTCGATGCCGAAGTTCGGAAGATATCCGAGGCATTCTCCGCCGATTCCGGATCCGGGGCCTCCTCCAGAATGACATGCGCGTTGGTCCCTCCCACACCGAACGAACTCACCCCGGCCCGTCTCGGGATGTTGTCCGGGGGCTTCCATTCGGAGAGCGTGGTGTTGACAAAGAAGGGGCTCTTCTCAAAATCGATCCGAGGGTTGGGGCTTTCAAAATTGAGACTCGGGGGGATCATCTGATGCTTCATCCCAAGGACGGTTTTGATGATTCCGGTCACGCCCGCGGCCATGTTGAGATGGCCCACATTGGTTTTCACAGACCCGATCGCGCAGAAGCCCGTTTTCTGAGTCTTTTCCCGGAATGCCTGGGTCAGGGCCTCGATTTCAATCGGATCCCCCAAGGTGGTGCCGGTTCCGTGGGCTTCGATGTAAGTGACGGTCTCCAGATCAATCTCGGCCATGGCCTGGGCCTCGGCGATGACCTCGGCCTGTCCCTCCACTCCTGGTGCGGCGTAACCGGCTCTTGCCCCCCCGTCATTGTTCACGGCCGTCCCCTGAATCACCGCGTGAACCTGGTCCCCGTCCTTCAGGGCATCCCCCAAGCGTTTCAGCAGAAGGCTTCCCATGCCGCTGGTGAACAGGGTGCCTTGGGATTTGGCGTCAAAGGCCCGGCATCGGCCGTCCGGGGATCGCGTGCCGCCTTCATACAGATACCCTTCTTTCTGGGGGACAATCACCGCGACCCCTCCGGCCAAGACCATGTCAGACTCCTGATTCAGCAGGCTCTGGCACGCGAGATGGACCGCGACGAGAGAGGTGGAGCAGGCCGTGCTCACACTGAGGATCGGGCCTTTCAGATTCAGGGTGTATGCCGTGCGGGTGGTCAGGTAATTGGTGTCACTGTAGATGATGGCCTGATCATTGTTCCATGACTTGGCCATGTCAAGCCCCGAGTTCATCAGGTTCTTGACGAGGTAGGTGTTCACCGCGGACCCCGCGAACAGGCCGATCCGTCCGGGGTATGTCTGTGGGTCATAGCCCGCGTGTTCGAAGGTCTGATAGGCACATTCGAGAAAGAGCCGGAGTTGGGGGTCGAGCAACCTCGCCTCCGCGGGCGATATGCCGAAAAATGGCGCGTCGAAGAGGTCAACGTCATCCAGGATTCCGCCGGCCCGGACATATGCAGGGTTCCTCATCAAGGCCGGGTCTGCACCCGATGTGGTCAGTTCATCGTCAGTGAAGAACGATATCGATTCCTTCCCCTGCCGCAGATTCTCCCAGAATACTTGGATGTCTTTGGCCCCGGGAAACCGGCCGGCCATGCCGATGATTGCGACAGGCTCCCGCCTCACCGTCTCCTTCCGGCGTCTGACGCGCTCCCGAATCCGGGAGAAGCGCGCGTTTTCCGGCTCATGCTGCTGGCTCAGATATTGGGCCAGGTCGGAGATGGTCGGATATCTGAACAGGTTGACCACCGGCACATCTTTGTCAAAAATCTCCTGTATCTTGTTTTGAAGGCGGACCAGGAGAAGCGAGTTGCCCCCGATTTCAAAGAAGTTGTCGTGAACCCCGACCTTTTTCCCGTCAAGCACATCCTTGAACATGGTTGAGGTCAGATCCCGGAGATGGCTTTCGAGCAGCTTTTGGCGGGTACCCTGCGGAACGGCTTCCAGTTTCTCCCTGCTTGGAAAATCCTTGATGTCAACCTCAGGCTCCGCCACCACACCGCCGGCCACCACATCTAGGGTGTCATCAAGGAAACCGGATTTGCAGGCATGGCGCTGGATTTTCCCGCTGGTGGTCTTGGGGATGCTTCCGACTTTGATCAGCAGGATCGCATGGATCTGAAGCTCATGCCTCTCCGCGATCGCGCGGCGGATCGCTTCGATGGCCTTCTCAGTTTTCAGGGGTCGCTGGTCTTCGGGAACATGCTCCGGCAGGGGGATATACTGCCGGCGGTTCTCCTCTCGCCGCTCCTTCTCATGTCCGGTGTCCGATTTCCGACGATCAGCGATGAAACGACGCTCCACTTCGGTCACGACGACCAGCCGCTCCTCACCCTCCACCTCTACTCCGAAGGCCGCGCAACACCCGGGGCGGAGTCTGGGATGGCTTCTCTCCACCGTGAGTTCGATGTCTTGGGGATAATAGTTCCTGCCCCGGATGACGATGAGGTCCTTGTGCCGGCCGGTGATGAACATCTCGCCATTCAGAAGGAATCCGAGGTCTCCGGTACGCAGGAAGGGACCTTCCCCGGTGTCCGAGAGATGGGCCTGAAAGGTCTTTCGGGTCTCATCCGGCTTTCCCCAGTACCCTTGGGCCACGCTTCTGCCTGACACCCATATCTCCCCGATCTCATCCGGTCTGCACTGTCGCAGGGTCTGCGGATTCACAAGCCGGATATCTTGGGTGTGCAGGTTTTTTCCGCTTCCCACCAAGGTTTGCTTATCTTTGTCTTTCCCGCTTGCAAGGATGGCCTGATGCTGCTTCAGGGGGTCTGTGAGGATATCTCTGAAGACCGGAGGGGCATCCGCCGAACCACCGGATACGATCAGCGTGGCCTCGGCCAGCCCGTAGCAGGGATAAAACGCGGACTCCCGGAAGCCGCAAAGCTCAAACGCGGCCGCAAACCGCTTCAGAGTGTCGGGCCGAACCGGCTCCGAGCCGTTGAAGGCCGTTTTCCAACTGCTCAGATCAAGGCCGACCTTCTGCTCCGGCGTGATCTTCCGCAGACAGAGCTCATAGGCAAAGTTGGGCCCCCCGCTCGTGGTGGCCTGGTACCGGGAGATGGCCTGAAGCCAGCGGATCGGCTTCTGAAGAAAGGAGACGGGCGACATGAGGATCACCGGAAATCCAGCGTAAAGGGGTTGCAGGATGCCGCCGACCAGTCCCATGTCATGGTAGGGGGGCAGCCAGACCACGAGCCGGGTCTCCGGGGTGTTTCCGAATCCGAAGCATTCATGGATCAGGGCCAAGTTGCAGAGCAGGTTCTCATGGCTCACCATCACGCCTTTGGGTGAGCCGGTGGAGCCGGAGGTGTATTGGAGAAACGCGAGGGTCTCCCCGCTCACGTCCGGCTTCTGCCATTCTGAGGCTGGCCCCTCGTCAGTTCCCTCCAGAGGCTTGTCGGTGGCAAGCCACCTTATCTTTCCAAAATCTGGATCTTGGGAGAACATCAGTTCCACCAAGCCGATGATCTGGGAGGTGGTCAGGGCCGCGGAGGGCTGTGCGCTCTTGGCGATCCCCCTGAGCCTTGGCAGGGTCCGGGCCAGACGGGCCGGATGCGGCGGATAGACCGGCACGGCTGTGACCCCCGCGTACAGACACCCGAAAAACGCGGTGATGTATTCAAGTCCCGGAGGGTAAAAGAGGAGTGCCCGTTCCCCTTGGACAGACTGCAACCGGGCCGCGATTCTCTTGGCCCGGAGGTCGAGTTCGTAATAGGTCAGTCCAGCCTCCTCGGTTTCGCCGTCCCTCAGAAATGTGTAAACGACATCGTGAGGCTGGCGCGCTGCCCGATAACGTAGCAGTTCGATTAAGTCGGAGATCTTGCCCAGCGAGATCTCTGGCGATTCAGTCATGGATTCCCCCCCTTGGGATGAGAGTTTGTAGTTCCGCCTTCAGGCGGTGTCACACCGCCTGAAGGCGGAACTACAAA
>JAOZRQ010000778.1 GCA_029940115.1 Desulfobacterales bacterium | reverse complement strand
TTGCTGAGAAAAGTCCCTTTTCTCAGCAACGCCCGGAATGACAGGCTGATGGGGAAATCCTGAAAAACTTATGGCCAGGTACTTATGCAACGAATGGAGCAACAGCTTAGGAGTACTGACCAAATAACTTACCCGTCCGGCCGTGAATTCACACTCCACACTTCACACTTCACGCCTCACGTTTTCACGTTTCCTGAATCCCTTTCTGAACCAGCTGAAGTGCCCGCTGGATGGCCTTTGCCTTGTTCACGGTCTCCATCCGCTCCTGTTCCGGGTCGGAATCGGCCACGATCCCGGCTCCTGCCCGAACCGTGAGTTGCCCATTCTGAACACATGCGGTGCGGATGGTGATGGCCATGTCCATGTTGCCGTGAAAGGAGACATACCCAACCGCGCCGCCATAAGGGCCTCTCGGTCTCTCCTCCAGTTCGGCAATGATCTCCATGGCCCTCACTTTGGGTGCGCCGGAGAGGGTCCCTGCCGGAAAGGTGGCCCGGAGCAGGTCCCAAGCGTCATGTTCCGGTCTCATGTCACAGGTGATGTTTGAGACCAAGTGCATGACATGGGAATAGCGTTCCACGATCATCAGATCGGTCACCTGAACGGTCCCGGTCTCGGCCACCCGGCCCAGGTCATTCCGGCCCAGATCCACCAGCATCAGATGCTCTGCCCGCTCCTTCTCATCTTGGAGCAGCTCGTCTGCAAGGGATCGGTCTTCCTGTTCGGTCTTTCCCCGGGGACGGGTGCCAGCGATGGGGCGGAGGGAGGCGATCCGGTTCTCCAGCCTCACCATGCTCTCTGGTGATGAGCCCACAAGGGCCGTATCCCCGAGATGGAGAAAGAAGAGATAGGGCGAAGGGTTGATGAATCGCTGGGCCCGGTAAAGGGTCCACAGGTCCGGCGTGGAGGTGCAGACAAAGGGATGGGAAATGACCGATTGAATGATTTCGCCTTCCCGAATGTATTCCTTTGCCTTCTGGACAAGCGAGCGGTAAGCCTCATCCTCCCTGAGCGGTTTCAGCGCAAACTCACCCGGAATTGCAACGCCATTTTCTGAGATGTTCTCCCTGATCTTTTTCAGCAGCGCGTTGAGACGCGCTTTTGCCTTTTCATAAGCCCCTTCCGCATCCCGCGCCTGTTCTGTGAACGAGATGGCGACACAGAGGAGGGTGTGCCGGATGTTGTCGAAGATAAGCAGCTCGTCAGAGATGATGAAGTGTGCCATCGGCTGATCCGCCGGTAGCTGGTTCGGGATCAGGGGTTCAAAAAAGGAGACCATCTCATAGGTCAGATACCCCACCATCCCCCCCCAGAATCTGGGAAGTCCGGGCATCTGGGCCGGCTGATAACCGCTCATCAGATCCCTTAAAATGGAAAGCGGATCGCCGTCATGGGGGATATCTCTGCGGGTTCCGTTCTCCTCAACTTCCACAACCTGCGGAAACACCCGGACATGGCAACGGGCCGACGCGCTCAGGAAGCTGTACCGTCCCCAGCGTTCCCCGCCCTCCACACTCTCGAACAGAAAGACAGGCCCTTGGTCATTATCATAGATTTTCTTCAGAAGCGACACCGGCGTCTCTGTATCCGCCAGAATCTCGGCGCAGACGGGAATCACGTTCTTTTCCCGCGCCAGCCGGGAAAAATTCTCCTTGTCCGGAAACTGGTTGATCAACATAAATCCTCTCCCATGTAAATCAAAAAGGGTTAAGGGTTAAGGGTTGTTGCTGTAGGGTTCAGGGTGTGTTTGTTGCCGCCATGCTGGTGTCTGCCATTTTTTGTGTCGATTGTTGGATGTGGGTGAAACTTTTGTCCGCCTTTTTGGCAGACAACTTTTGTCCCTCACTTGTCTGAACTGTCCATCCATTGTCCCGTCAGGCGTTTGTGAGAGCTCAACAATAAGGAGTGCAAGAAAGGCGGTCTCATTGCCTTTCAACCTCCACAGTTTGAGACCCATTGCCTTTCAACCTCGATGACTGAGCAGCCTTTCTTGCGTTTCATTCCCTTCAGTACCAAGAAAAACTTGAGATGTCAAGCAAAGTGTTGTTTCCCCGCGTTTGAACCGCGGATTAGATGGATTACGCGGATTCCACAGATTGTCGTCCTTCTTTGTTGGCGTGACCCCGGGGTGGGCCTCCGGAGTCTCCGACGATCCCGCCACGACCCTCCAAAGACATCCCGCCCCAATGGAGGCCAGTCCATGCCGGAATCGGACAATTCCGCCTTGCCCCAGCCTGGATTTTCATCCATGCATGTGTCGTCGCCAAGCGATGTCATGGCCGCTCCTCTGCAAGTTGTCCGTTGCCCGTTGTTGCCGATTTTCATCAACTTGCCTGTGAATGAATGTTCAGGTTCACGTTCAAGTTCACGTTCAAGTTCAAGTTCACGGACATGGCAACGGGCCGACCCCAACTGCAAGAAAAAGGGTTTCTTTCCCCTGATTATAACGGATTTAGGGAAGGCCGTGAACTTGA
>JAOZRQ010000777.1 GCA_029940115.1 Desulfobacterales bacterium | reverse complement strand
ATAAGGCGATCCTTCAAAACCTGTTCTTTGCCACCCTGAACACGGAGATGCGGAAGGACAATCCCAAAAGCCGCCAGTTTGTGAATCGCCGGTACGGAATACAGGAGTTTTACAGACATGACAGGCTTTTCAGGGATAAGAAGGACGCGTTGGAACTGTTCAAGGACATTCCCTTTCTGAACGGGGGGCTGTTTGAGAATCTGGACAGAAATGTGGGACGGCCCGATGAGATGCGGATTGACTGCTTTTCAAACAGGCCGGCAAATTCAAAAAGACTCAGAGTTCCGGATTTCCTGTTTTTCGGAGATGAGGATGAGGTTGATTTAAGCAAGGTTTATGGCGATAAAAAACGCAAAAAAGAAACGGTGAGAGGGTTAATCCGCATCCTGAACTCCTACAAGTTCACCATTGCGGAAAATACACCCATCGAGGAGGAGATCGCTCTTGACCCGGAATTGTTGGGGAAGGTGTTTGAGAATCTCCTGGCGAGTTACAATCCTGAGACACAGACCACGGCCCGGAAGCAGACCGGTTCGTTCTACACCCCGAGAGAGATTGTCAATTACATGGTGGATGAATCGCTGATTGCGTATTTCTCCAATGCGCTTGATCCGGCAGATGATGAGGATTTGAAAAAAGAACTGGATGACAAACTTCATCAACTGCTCTCCCACTCTGCCCAAGGGCATTCGTTCACCGATGATGAGGTTGAAATAATCATCAGCGCTCTGGACAATGCCAAAATTTTGGACCCGGCCTGCGGTTCGGGTGCGTTTCCCATGGGCATTCTGCATAAGATGGTGCATATACTCAGCAAGATTGACCCTGAGAATGCACGGTGGAAGCAGAGGCAGATGGATAAGATTGCGGAAATTTCTGATATAACTGTGCGTGAGAAGCTGCTGGAGGATGTTGAGGAGTCTTTCAAAGGAAATGAACTGGATTACGGACGCAAGCTCTATCTGATTCAGAACTGTGTCTTCGGCGTGGATATCCAGCCCATAGCCGTGCAGATTTCAAAACTCCGCTTTTTTATTTCCCTAATTGCGGATCAGAAAGTTGATCGTGCGAAAAAGAATCTCGGCATTCTTCCGCTGCCGAATCTGGAGACAAAATTTGTCGCTGCCAATACGCTGATAGGAATTGAGAGAATCGGACAGTTGATGCTGCAAAGTCCTGAAATAGACAAAAAACAGTATGAACTGGCTGATGCGCGTCAAAAACATTTTTCAGCCCGGACACCCAAAGCCAAAGCCAAATATCGTGAATCGGATGAAAATCTCAGGGCGGAGCTTGCCCAGTTGCTGAAGGATAAGGGGAGTTTTGGTGAAGATGTCGCTGAGAAACTGGCGAACTGGGATCCATACAACCAGAACGCTTCTGCGGATTTTTTTGATATGGAGTGGATGTTTGGGGTGAAAGATGGGTTTGATATTGTGACTGGGAATCCGCCTTACAAAATTTTGACCAAAAACAACACAGAAAAGAATGAATTACAATTTTATATCAAGGGATTCAATTCGATAAAAAAATCTTCCTCCAAAAACATTTTCACACTATTTATTGAAAGAGGAATAGGTTTGGATAATAGTAAAGGAGTATTAAGCTACATTGTACCTGAAGGCCTGTTTCAGACAAGGAGTTATAAAAACTGTGTTAATGAAATAAATAAGGCTGGCTCGGTAAAACTAGTCGTCACTTTCACTGACTATGTGTTTGAGAATACTATAACAGGAAATTTGATTTTCATATTTTTGAAAAATCAGGAGGCCAACACCAATAGGCTACATTTTAATAGCAATTATGAACTATTTGAGATAGAAACAGAAAGTTCAGATATAATATTGGCTAAAATGTACTCAGAAAATACGATTGCATTGAAAGAGTTATGCTTCTTATTCAAAGGAATGGTTGTAAAAGACAGAGAAGCAATGATCTCCGAATCAGCGAGAGAGGGAAATGATATATTTCTTCTTGGAAAATCAATTTCAAAATGGAGTATAAATACCAAGTTCTATACGGATTACTATGGGCTAGTTATTATTGGCGGTACTAAGTTAAAAGAAAAATATGATCAATATCCGAGGATATTGATACGCAGAACAGGGGATACATTATGCTGCTCACTTTTAGAGGAAGCTGCTTTAACAGAAAGCACTCTCTATTCCTGTTATATGCAAGCAGGTAATGTTTCTATCAAGTATATACTGAGTCTGCTTAACTCAAGGCTATTTGATTATTTTGTAAAAAAATCAATGATTACAAATAAGCAGGCTTTCCCGCAGATACTGTTGACAGACCTCAAGAATCTTCCATTAATAAAGGTTGATAGAACAATAGAGTCAGATTTTGAGTCTTTGGCAAATAAAATCCTTATCGCTAAACAACAGAATATAGACACTGACACGAAGCAGTTAGAAGCCCAAATAGACCTAATGGTCTATAAACTCTACAACCTCACCTACGAAGAAGTAAAAA
>JAOZRQ010000256.1 GCA_029940115.1 Desulfobacterales bacterium | reverse complement strand
GGCCCGGGTCGAGGTCGTGGCCGGTCTCCCAAGCGTCCCGCATCCCGTCCCCGTCGTCGTCCACGATGCGGACCCTCACCGGCGTCTCCGTGAAGGTGACGGGGGACCAGTTGTCGGCCTCGTCCGCAGACACGATGGCAAAATAGTACTCTGTGTCGGGATCCGCCGACCTCATCTCAACCACGAGACTCTGGGGGGTCCCCGGCTCGGCGGGGAGAGGGATGGCCGCGCGTATGGGGACGGCACCGTCCCAGCCCGACGGGTCTGTCGGAGGCGGCGATGTGTTCCGCCAGATCGCATAAATGGAGACCCCCTCGTTGTCGGCCGGGGCCACCCATCGGAGGACGACGCACCAGTCCGAGTCGCCCGGCGTCGCCTCGAAGCCGGTGACGGGCTCCGGCGGAGTGGTGTCGTACCTTCCGGGTGCGAACAGGGCGTAGGTCTCATGATCCACCGACCCGAGGGGGATGTCAAGCTCACAGAGCCGATGGTGGGTGCAGGCGTGGTTTGCGCTGACGGGGTCCCACCCGTGGCTCGCCCGGTTCCATCCGTAAAGGCCGAGCAGGGCCGAGTCGACCTCCTCAAACTCCTCCCAGTTGAGTGTCATATGGAACCTCACGTCGCGGACCCGGCCCGCACCTTCCGAGAACCCGATTGCCGTCGTCTCCCCGACCCTCAGCAGATCGCCGTTCCCGGGAACGGGCGACATGTGCAACATCATCAGAAGCCTTCCGGGGCCGGAGAGGCTGCCCGGAAGGATATCCATGCCAGCGGCGAACAAAAAATGTTCCCCCGCCGAGGCCTCCTCAACGGAGAACCAGTTTGTGGAGCGGTTCGAGCCCGACTCGGTGGCCGCGGCCACGTCAACGAGGCCGCCGTAAAACTCGCATCCGCATTCGGCGGTTCCCGTCCAGACGCGGTCGTCTCCCGAGGATGTCATCGGCACATTCGTGACATAGGGGGGGCGCAGGGAGGTGACGATGTCTCAAGATGATAGGGCACATGCACCACCACCTCCGGCTCGGCGATCAGGGGCTCGTCCGAGGCGACCGTCACCATGAGGCGTCCCGGGGCCGAGTCGTCGGGCCTGACGGAGACGATGACGCCCGGGACTCCCGGATCCGCGGGGATGACAATCACATAGGCATCCCTCTCCTCGTCGATCTCCAGGCTCCCCCCCCTGCCGTCAAGGTATGCGTCGGCCCGCATGCCGACGCCGAGGTCGCATCCGAGCATCCCCTCCCCGTCGGTCATGCCCTCATACATCTTTCCCTCGTCCGAGAGGAGCCAGACGTAGACGTCGCTGACGGGGGCGCCGGTCTCGTCCGTCACCTGCAATGTGGCCTCAAAGCGGTCGGCCGACTGTCGGGCCTTCCCCATGTCTCCCGCCACGCCCCGGCTCGCATCCGTGACGAGCATGGCGAGGAGGAGGATGACAAAACTCTTTTTCCTCATTTCCCTCTCTCCTGTCAGTTGTTTGTTGTCAGTTGTCAGTTGTTTGTTGTCAGTTGCCAGTTGTTTGTCGTCAGTGGCGGGGACCATGGGACATGGGCGGGGCGGACACGTCCGGGTGGCTCGCCCCGTCTCCGTCCATGTCCCGTGGTGTCTCGGTCCGTTGCCGCTCAGGGGGCCAGTCCGGCGATTCCCCGAAGGAGGAAGACCGCCTCGGCGAGTCCGACCCGCCGGTCCCAATCCACGTCACTGGGACAGAGTTCGGGGGGCGTGGGGCCGGAGACCAGGAGTCGCAGGGCCACGATCGCGTCGGTCAGGCCGAACCGGTGGTCGCAGTTGAGGTCGCCGGGGGGAAGGATGTCCGGTATCTCCGGATCCCCCCCGAACCTCACCTCGTCGCCGTCCGAGTAGCCGTCGCCGTCCGTGTCCGGATCGTCGGGGGCGAGTCGGTGTTCAAGCTCCCATATGTTCGTCAGGCCGTCCCCGTCCATGTCCCCCTGGGTGTCGTCCGTGGTCGGGTCCAGGCCGATGGCCGCCTCCCAGCCGTCCTCCATGCCGTCCCCGTCATTGTCCGCAGACGATGTCATCGGAGTCTCCAAGAAGGTGATGGGGGAGAGGTTCCCCGCGACGTCCGCTGCCCGGATCGCAAAGTGGTATGCCGTGCCGGGCTCAGGCGTGGCGATGGTCCGCACATGGGAAATGCCCGGCTCGTCATCGGGATGACCCGAGAAGGTGGCAGACTCGCACCCCTCCCAGTTCGACGCCGTGACCGGCATGGTGTCGTAACGAATCTCATAGGTGTGGACCAGATGATCGTCCGCCGGGGACTCCCATCTGACACGGACGCATCCGCCCTCGTAGTCGCCACAGTCTTCCAAGTCGGCCGTCCATGCCCGGAACGCCGTCACCGGGTCCGGCGGGGTCGTGTCCGTGAGCGGGGGGGCGAACAGGGCGTATGTCGTGTGGTCCACGGAGTCGAGACATGTTTGGGACGTCTCCTGGTCGGAGAACTCCCAGGCTCCCCGGATGCGCTCCCAAACCCGCTCCTCCCTGTTCCAGCCGAAGAGACCCAGCTGGGTGAAGTCGGTCCCCCTGAGCCGACCATCGGGGATCCTCATTCGGATCTCGGCGTTGCCGACTATGCCGACACTCTCTGAGAATGCGACGCCCAAGGGTTCTGTCACTCGCACCCATCCGTCGTTCCGGGGGGCCGGCGCGGCCACCTCGGTGACCACAAGTGTTCCCGAGCCGGGAGACCCATCCCACATCAGGAGTTCGGCCTCTCGGAACTCATACCACTCCGTCCAATCCCCCACCCCGACGTCCCATGTCTCAAAGGAGCCGGCCGAGCGGCTCTCGCCGGACTCGGAGGTCACGGCGACGTCAAGGACGCCCCAGTCGGACCGGCTCTCCACGGTTCCCGACCAGACATGGCCGTCCGCGGCGCCCAGGCTGATCTCCGCGGAATGCCCCTCCGGCTGGAACAGTCCCACCTTCGGCTCGGCGGTCAGCGGCGCATCCGAGACGAGGGTCACCGTGACATGCCCGGATGGCGGGTCGTCGGCCTCCACGCTCACGATGATGCCGGGGATGTCGTCCGGGGAGACGATTGGCAGGATGATCTCATACGTCTCCCTGATCTTGTCAATGTCGAGCGACGCCCTTGCTCCGGAAAAATATGCCTCCAAACGTCCCCCGACACCGACCGGACAACTGATCAGCCCCTCGTCGTCGGTCCTTCCCTGGGGGCTTTTCCAATTGTCCAAGAAAAGCCAGACGCCCGCATCCGCGATGGGATTGCCCTCGTCGTCCGTGACCCGGATCGTGGCGGCCTCGGGCTGCGAATTTTCGTCACGGGGGTCGCTGCCGAGGACCACCTCGTCAAAGTCCGAATGGCCGTCGCCGTCGCTGTCGGGGAACCCCGGGGAGGTTTCATGCCCATACTCCCGCAGGTTCGTCAGGCCGTCCCGATCCGTGTCGTCCTGTGAGTCGTCCGTGGTTGGGTCGAGACCGTTCATGGCTTCCCAGCTGTCCCGCATCCCGTCCCCGTCGTCGTCAATGATGCGGACCCTCACCGGGGTGTCCGTGGCGGTGACGGCCGACCAGTTCCCCGCGGCGTCCATTGACCGGATCCCGAAATGATATGCCGTGTCCGGATGGTTCCAGCTGATGAGGACCTCGGCCCTCTGAGGGGTCCCCGGAACGGCAGGCGGGGGAACGGAACGCACGGGCTTGGCGTCGTCCCATTCCGACTCCGTGACGGGTGCCGTGCCCCAACGGATGTCGTATGCAAAGATCGCGTGATTGTCGGCCGGCGCGACCCACCCAAGGGCGATCTCCCACTCCGCATCGCCCGGCGCGGCCCGAAGATCCGTCACCGGGTCCGGCGGGACCGTGTCGTCGCTTCGGGGCGCGAACAGGGCATAGGCACCGTGGTCAGGGGACTCGAGAGTGATGTCGAACCGACACGCGAAATCGTTGCCGGAGGCGTGGGAACAGGAGCAGTCGCCGCCACTGACGACATCCCATCCATGGTCCGTCCCGTTCCATCTGAACAAGGCCGACCGGCCTGCGTCAAGTCCCCGGGACTCCTCCGGAGGAAATGTCAGGCGGAAGATTATGTCACGGACTACGCCGAGGTTGTCCGAAAATTCGACGCCCCATGCCTCTCTTATCCGAACCAACTTCCCGTTTCCGGGAGGATGTTGGATATCCATGATCACAACCTTTCCGGGGCCGGGGAAGCTGTCCGGGGAGAACAGCATCTCCGCCCCAAACGAGTAGGGATACAGATCGTGGTGGACCCGCTCCCCCGTGTCGTGAATGCCGAAGATGTGTGCCGAGCGGCTCGTGCCTGACTCGGAGGCCGCGGTGATCTGAAGAAAGCCCCGCTCATATTCGCACACATGTTCGACGGTCCCCGTCCAGTGACGATCACCACCCGCCGATCTCATGAGGACATTGGAGGAGCAGGGTTCCGACGGGGATGACGGGCTCACCGTGTGCAGGCCCACCTCCGGCTCGGAAGTCAGCGGATCACCAGAAACCGTCACCAGGATGCGCCTCGGATCCGAATCGTGGGCCTTGGCACTGACGACAATGCGCGGGAGTTCATCCGGAAATCCGGGATCAGACGGCATGGTGAGCGAGTAGCTGTCCCTCAGCCCATCAATGTGGGCCTCCCCCCTTCTGCCGGCGGAATATGCCTCCAGACGTGCCCCCTCTCGGACATGGCATTCGACGAGACCCTCCCCGTCAGTCCATCCCTGAAAGAGCTTTCCGTCATTCAGGACAAGCCAGACGACTGCCCTGACGACCGGCGTGTCCGTCTCATCGGTGACCCGCAGTGTGGCGGGATGAGGCTGTTCGGTCTGACGGGAACGCGGTCCTTCCACATTCCCGTCTCCCGATCTGTCAGAAGTTGCGGCGGACAGCGACCCGGAAGGACGGGCCTCCCGCAAGTTCCGGGCCGAGACGGAATCCGTCCCGCCCGTCATGAGCATCGTCAGAACGACGGCCAGCGAGACAAACTCTTTTCTCCTCATTTTCCTTCCTCCTGTTTGGCTGACCATGACCCTTTTTGGGGGAGCCAGCGGCGGACTCAAAACCGTGTCGTTCCGGGCGGAGTTGGTGGAAGTCGCAACATTTCCGACCCGGAACCCGCCTCGGCAACAGGTGTCATGATCGGCAAGTTTCAGGTTTTCCGACATGATGTTCCTTGGGGAGGTCATGGATTCCGGGCCATGATCACAGGAACCCGCCTCCCCGGGAGGCGTCATGATGATCGGCGGATCAAAGGGCTCACAAACCCGCCCCGGACTCTCTGCCGCCTCCGGGAAGGCCGTCCGATGGCGGAGACCTCACTCCCCACTCCCGAAATCGGGCCATTCCGGGCAATCTCCGCCAGCGGGTCGGCATCGTTTCGGAGTCAGAAGCTGGATGTCCACCTTCAGATTCCCGTCCGTCTCAAAATTCCCACTCGACGGACCGAGGCACTCCTCATAATACATCGTGACTGCGTCCCGGATTTTCTGTTCAAGCTGCCTGTCCCTGGAATATCCGGTGGGATCGACCTCACGTCCGTCCTGAGAAGCCCTCGCCATCGCCGCCTAGGCGTGGACGTATGTCCTCCTCTCCTCATACGCCCCTTCATAGCCTTTGATTGAGAAGTGGTACAGAAACACTTGGGCAAGGGACCTTCCGGAGGAGAGGGTCACCACCTGCCTCACATCCGTCCCCTCATCCACACGGCCATCGGGGACATGATGTATGACCACGTCATTCCCCAATTGCCCGAAGTGGGTGTAGAACTTGTATGTCTCCGTGCCGCGCATCACTCCTCCGACCCTGCTTTCATGACGGGCACGGTTGTCCCCGAGTTCCTTGATCTCACAAACCTCGCCGGAACTTTTGGCCAGCCATGGCCCATCCGGATTGAACATCCCGTTTTCCAACGAATTGATCTCCAAGATGTCCAACGAGTAGGAGGTTCGGATGAGGGAGTCCACGCCGCTCCCGTTCTGACAGACAAGCGTGTTCGTCCCCCAGCAGTTCCTGACAGCGTCATCGTCAACTGTCAGATTTCTCCATGTGGATGTCACCTTTGGGGAGACTGTCACGTTCTCCTCCTCATCAAACACGGCCTTGGCGGACTCCACTCCTCCCAACGAGCATCCGAGACCGGCGACGACGCCATATGACTTCGTCACCTCCACGTCCTGTCTCACTTCCTCCGTGCTTTCCCTTTTGAACTCGCCCCCGCCCCATGCATGTTGCGACTCCTCTTTGCAAAGATGTTCCGTGTGTTCTGTCGTCTCCCACTTGTCCCTGTGCAGTTTGGGGTTGCATATGCCGCAGGAGGTCGCATCACACTCGTGACTGATCACATCGCCAGTGCTCACCCCGAACTTTTGGGACACGAACGGATCCGGCGAGTCACCGAGCCAACAGCACATTTTCACAACCTTTCCGCCCTCGACAACCACACTTTCGAGTTCCCCCTCAATGTGTTTCCTTTCAGTGGCATAACCATGATCCACAACATTCCAATCTTCGGGTCTGGCCGAGAGGCCTTCGGCCACGAAGTCGAGCCTGTCGGCAGGCTCCCCGATGCTCCATATCGCCTCCGTGCCCTCATGCGGCCTCGTCCCGCCCCTCCAGATGGATATCTCCCCCGCGGGGCAGGGAAACTCGGCGTCGTCCCCCTTGTTGTCCCGGATGCTCGCGGGTCTGTCGCGATTCAGGTCCCACACGACGACATGACGGTCGCCTCCCACTCCCACCGACACATGAAGGTAGTCCCCCACCGGCACGGGATGCTTGCCGGCCACGGCCTCCTCCTCCTCTCCCAGTCTCCCCCTGAACACGAGGAGGTATCTTCCCGGGTCCCTCATCCCGGGGGGCGCGACGAAGTCCGCTCTCACGGAATGGGTGTCTCCCGCGCTGATGCCAATCTCACCAAACGGCTTCGCCGACCTTCTGTCATCCCTCCATTTTCTGTCATAGAAAAGCGTGAAACGGCCGTGCATCTCCTCATCCGAGTTGTTGCAGATCAGGTAGGTGTCGCCGGTCTCCGCGGGGACCATGTCGATCCTGCCGCGGAAGAAGTGCGACAGGACCTGCGAGCCGTAACCGACTGCCCGGGGGATCAGTCTCTTGGCATAGTCCTCGTAAACGCCGTCATCCAGAGACGCGGGCAGGCACTTCCGCTCGAACATGATTCCCCCAAGATGCTCGTCATAGTATTCCTTCGCGAAGGGGACGGTCGCCAGACGATACCTCCCCCTCTTGTCGGTCCACATGTAATACTTCCTGACGTCGCCGCCTCCCGAGGGGGCCTCGTGCTCCTCCACGGGGCCGTCAAGCGTGGGGGACGGGTACTGGGCATCTGACGGGGGGATGCAGGGGATGGTGTCGTTGCTGAGGAAGTTGGCGTTCGTGTATTCCGAGAGGCCGATGTCGCTGAACGCCAGCACCTCCCCCGAATCCGATGTGACCTCCCGATAGTGGTGTGTGACCTTGGTATCGCCCCCCTTGTACTTGTCGGTGTCAAAGAGGTGGGTGATCTCCCCGATGGGCGACTCGTCGAAGAAGACGAACGGGGAATAGGTCGGAAGTTTGTCTGTTTTCACATTTGGGATCGCCCATTTCTCATAGTTGTGCCAAATATGTGCGTCGTACCTCGTGTGGGAGGGCACCGACATGTCCTCCACCAGATGCATCAATTGACCGAGCCCCCTGAAGGTGTCCGCGAACGCGTCGTCCCTCATGGACTTGTCACTCATCGTGAGGGCGTTGCGGAAGTGGTTCCTCACATCATGCCAGGAGTAGCTTCCCCGGTCCTGGCTCCTTTCGGGCAGATCAAACCAGTCCCTGGCGGAGTCCCATTCCAGGAAGAGGGCAAACCCCCGGTCGGTCAGGGGGTCGTGAAAATGGTTGAACGCACGCAGGAATGGCAGGCACTTCGGTGGGCTGTCCTCCCACTCCCCGCCTTTCTCGATCCAGTTCCAAACCTTCCTTGTCTCCTCCCATTTGGCCGTCCCCCATTCCGCCTCGAACTCATCCTCGATTCCCGCCGGGAACCCGAGTTCGTCCGTCAGATGGGAATTCAGCGAAAATCCGTTCACCTCATTTTTGGCCAAATATTCGTTGATCACCCTGTGTGTGGGTGCCTCGTAGGCCCGCACCTGATGCCATCCGTTCAGCAGGCAGAAGGCGGACAGCAGCCACACAGCCTTGCAAAATGTTTTCATCTCACCCTCCTCTGTATCCTGTTTTCAGACAACCATTCATCTTCCTTCCTGAGCATCTCACGAGTCACGGGGCATTTGTCGGGAAAGTCTATTGAGACGGAGCAGGCATCCCGTCTCTCCTTCCACGTCCTCGCCCTGGGCAGCCTCACCATCCCGAAGGTCACCGGCACACGCCGCCATTCCCATCCCGGATTCGTCGCCATTTGCGCCCGGACCTCGCCGTCGGTTCCGAAGTCCCTTGAAAAGAACCTCTCCTCGATGTCGAGGGGAAGAGAGGGGGGGCTTGTGCTGTGGCTCGGAAAGTTCCCGTACCCCGGCTTGAAGATGACGAAGGCCGTCCAGGACGGCACCGAGCATGGCGTCATGGTGAGATACGCCGGCAGGCGGAAATCCCCCCTCCCGTCGGTCAGGGTCTCCCTCTCATCCATCAGCACCGTGTGGCTTTCCGGAAACGAGATTATGACGTTCTTGTAGTACCTGGCGACGACGGCCGCGCCGACTATCGGCTCGCCCGTCTCCGCGTCGAGCACCCTGCCCCTGTACTCGGGCTTGTAATAGATGAGCCATCCCGTGCTCAGGACCGTGGCCACGATGAGGGCCGCGGGGATGGTCAGGTGTCTCCGTTCCCACAGGACCCTGAGGAGTCGTGGGAGGCTCCGTTCCCACAGGAGCCTGACGAGTCGTGGGAAGCCTTTGTCTTTCATTTTCCGTCCTCCTTCCATCCTTCATCCTTCATCCTTCATCCTTCAGACTTCATGTTTCATCCTTCAGACTTCAGAATGATCTGATCTTCCAAAGTCCGTCCTCATCCCTGACAAACATCAGATGATATGAATACATCTTGCCGTCCGCGGACTTCCTCAGGTCGTATGCCACGGAGCCGCCCCTCATCTTGGAGAATCGGATGTCTTCCATGTCGAGCGCCATCTGCTCCAGGACATCCCTCGTGGTACAAGCATTCCCGTTGGCAGAGTCGGGCGGCATTTTTTCAATCAGCCACGAGCTGCAAATGGGAGTGTCCGCCTTCGGGGGGCACTGACATGCGAATCATGCCAGCGCCCGCATTGACGGGCCCGAGCTGCAATGGGAGAATACTTTGTGGCCCCGACAGTTGCCGACATTCAGCGCATGGAGCCTTTGGCATCACC
>JAOZRQ010000014.1:26640-28872 GCA_029940115.1 Desulfobacterales bacterium | reverse complement strand
TCACGCCGAAGTCTCACGCCGAAGTCTCACGCCGAAGCATTGCCGGGGTCGGACAACCATGATTTTTGCTCAGTCCCGTGGGGACGGCCGGACTTGTCGGAATGCAATGGGACGTTCCGGTCGTCCCCACGGGACTCGGGGGGCTGCTCCGGTTGTTCCGAAGATAGGGGATGTATCGTGTCGGAACCCGGAACTGGACTGTACACAAAGGTCAGCGAATCGCCACCTTGAGGTTCTGGGAGCTTGGTTTTCATTTCCATGTTTGACATCTGAAACAGAGGGTGATATGCATCTGTTTCATAAGTGTAAACTTAAGGATTCCCTGCCCCTACAGTCATTTTAAAATGACACAACAATTCTTGATATTTAAAAAATTGTAATTAATTAAATCAGTGGCACTCGAATCCTTCATTTTGAGGTCGTGAGGCACTTTGATTCCCACAAAGCTTTGCTTGACGAGGCTTTACCCAGAAACCGAGTACCGAGGAATTCGTCTATCATGCTTGACCGGAGCATTGTAACAAAGATCGCGGCGTCTGTCTGCGGAATGGTGTTCATTCTTCTGCTTACAGGCAGTTTCGGTCTGATAAAGTTTGAAATCAGTCTAGTGGATCGCTTTGCCCGTGAACGTCTCGACAAGATCAATCAGTCCATCGATGACAGGGAAAGAGCGGAAAAGGCGTCTCTTCAGCGGAATGTCCGTTTCAACACCGAAATCCTCAGCGGAATGAGCGTCCTGTTTCTGGACATGTTTGATCCGGAGGGGCTGAGGCATTCCCTTCGCTCCTACATGAACTACCCGGAAATCGTCGCGGTGAGGGTGCTGGATGAGGACGAGGCACCGTTTGCCGCGGCATGGAAGACATCGGACATCATGACAGGCGATGCGCTTCCCGATGACTTGCTCCAGGATGACTGGCTCTCTGTTCAGGTGGATGCGTTTCGTGACGGAAAAAAATGGGGCAGTCTTGAGGTGTTCTACACAGAGGGCATCCTCAGAGAGAAGATCAGGCTCGTGAAGGAGAAGGCATCCATCGAGGCGGAGACATTCAGAAACAGATCCGAGTCCCTTCTGAACAAGGCGATTCTCAACCAGAGCATCGGGGCATTTTTCATCCTTCTGGTTCTGACGCTCTGTCTGAGCGTCTCTGTGAGGGCGATTGTTCTTGAGCCTTTGAACCGGTTGTCAGGGACGGCTCGCCATCTCGCTGATTTTGACCTGACCGTCAGGCTTGACACAAACCGGCGGGACGAGGCGGGGGATGTGCTGAGAGCCATGGGCCAGATGGTGGCGGAATTCAGAAAGATTCTCCGGGAAGTGAAATCCGGGGGGGAAAGCTTGGCTCAGGCATCCGGACAGATGATGCAAACCATCAGCGCGGTGGCCTCCTCTGCCGAAGAGATCAGTGCCAGCGTCCAAAGTGTCTCCGAAAACGCATCCGAGATGTTGCAAAGCAACACCACGGTGGCCGGAACCATCGAAAAAATGACCGCGGCCATGAACGAGGTCCGCGTGAACGCCCATCAGGGAGCAAGCATCGCGACCCAGGCCGTCGCAATGGCAGACACGGCCGGGGGGACCATGTGCTCACTCGGCGAGACCGCGAACGAGATCAGCGAGGTGACCGAGCTGATCAAGCGAATTGCTGACAAAACCACCCTTCTGGCCTTGAACGCGGACATTGAGGCCGCATCTGCCGGCGAGGCGGGCAAGGGATTTGCCGTGGTCGCCAATGAGATCAAGGAATTTGCCCGGCAGAGCACCTTGGCCGCCAACGACATTGCCGCCCGCATATCGCTCATGCAGGAAAAGGCGCAGGGCGTGGCGATGGCCATCGGGGATGTCTCCGGCATCGTCTTCAAAATGGATCATCATTCGGAGACCATCTCCATCGCGCTGGAGGAACAGATGAACGCGGCCAACGACATTGCCTCCCATGCGGAACAGGCCAGCATTCGCGCCGGAGATATCGCCGCGTCAATGGAAGAATTGGCAAAAGGCGCCAATCAGGTCTCCATGCGGGTGGGCATGGCCGCCGGGGAAAAAGAGACCCTGCTTGGCCATGCGGACATGCCTCACATCGACGCGTCGGCCGCGGAAGTGGCAAAACTGGCCCAGTCGCTTCTTGATCTGGTGGGCAAGTTCAAACTTGAAACCTGAAATTTGAAACGCGGGGTCTCTGTGCCTTTGCCCGATGGCATGGGCACAAGTCCCAAGTTTACCCTTGATGA
>JAOZRQ010000014.1:0-26540 GCA_029940115.1 Desulfobacterales bacterium | reverse complement strand
TACAGGAATGACAGAAAATGAAGGCCCAAGTCCCAAGTTTACCCTTATGATACAGGAATGACAGAAAATGAAGGCCCAAGTCCCAAGTTTACCCTTATGATACAGAAAATGAAGGCCCAAGTCCCAAGTTTACCCTTGATGATACAGGAATGACAGAAAATGAAGGCACAAATCCCAAGTTTACCCTTATGATACAGGAATGACAGAAATGAAAACACTGAGACGGTTGACAACCATACGGCATTTGAAGACAAAACTCTTTGTCGCACTCATCCCAACGATCATTCTGGCGATTCTCCTCGTTTCAACCGCCAACATCATCATGTTCAAATCACTGCATTCGGAATATAAAAAGTTGATGGAAGACAAGTCGTTTACCATCGTGGAGAATATTCGGCAACTCACTAACAGAAACCTGAAGTTTCTTTCTTTCAAAAGTCTCCCGGGAATGAATGTTTATCTTGGTGGGATCATAAAAAACAACCCTGACTACAGCTATTGCTTCATTGCTGACAGGGAAATGAACATCTTGTATCACAGTGATGAGACCCAGCTGGGCATCGTATTGGATCCGCATTCATATGAACGGCTTCAACATGGGCTCCCCGCTTCCGGATGGACACTTTCCATCGAAAACCATTATGAAATGATCATTCCGATTGTCAAGTCGGATGAAGCACTCGGAAGCATTCATATTGGAATTGAAAAATCACTGATCGATGCAAACATCTTGCGGATGCTTTTCATCACCATTGCCGTGTTGCTCCTCTCATTCGGCATTCTGCTGGCGATGTTGTATTTTTTTCTTCAAAGATGCATCATCCGGCCGATTCAAAAGTTGTCAGAGACTGCCCACAGACTCGCTGATTTTGATCTCACCGTCACCACAGACACAACGGGAAAGGATGATGAGATCAGCAGATTGCTGAATGTGATCAACGAGGTGGTTCTGGAGTTCAGAAAAGTGGTCACGGACGTGAAGTCGAGCGGAAGACAACTGGCCGACTCTTCCGGGCAGATGACGGGAAACATCAGCGCGGTGGCCTCCTCTGCCGAAGAGATCAGTGTCAATGTTCGGAATGTGTCGGACACCGCGGAGCAGATGTCACGGAATGTCAATGCGATGGCCAGTGCCATTGAGGAGATGTCTGCCTCCATTTATGAAGTGGGAATGAATGCGAATCAGGGGGCCGATATTTCCAGAGAGGCGGTGATAATGGCCGGAAAGGCGGGCGAGACCATGACCGCGCTGGGAGAGGCCGCGGGCCGTATCGGCGAGATCACCGAGGTGATCAAGAAGATTGCGGACAAGACCAACCTTTTGGCATTGAACGCCCACATCGAGGCCGCGTCCGCGGGGGATGCGGGAAAGGGGTTTGCCGTGGTGGCCAATGAGATCAAGGAGTTTGCCCGTCAGAGCGCGTACGCGGCAGAGGACATTGCCGGACGGATATCAGTCATGCAGGAGAACGCGGACGCGGCCATCACGATCGTCCGCGAGGCATCCGATATCATCAACAACATCAGCCTCTCCTCGGAGACCATCTCCCTTGCCTTGGAGGAACAGACCGGGGCCGCAAACGAGATAGCGTCCAACATTGCCCAAGCCAACACCCGGGCCCATGACATCGCGTTCTCAATGGAGGAATTGGCAAAGGGATCCGACGATGTCTCCATGAGAATGGGCCGGGTCGCCCGGAGGGATGGGACAGAGGACCGCATGGATGACCTCCATATCGACGCGTCTGCCGCAGAAGTGGCAACGCTTGCCAGAGTGCTTCTTGAACTGGTGGACAAGTTTCAAAGCTGAAAGCTGAAAGCTCAAAGCTGTAATTTGTAAGCTTGCCGCTTACAGCTTACAGCTTACAGCTCAGAGCTTACAGCTACGAATCCCATCTCGGCTGAAGTTGCTCCGCCTTCTCCTTTTCCAGTTCCTGTTGGCTGGCGACGATCTGCTCTGTCAGATCCAGGTCATCAATGGCCTCCCCCTGTTCAGCCATGTCGAGCATTCGGATGATCTGCTTGACAAAGAGACGCACCTCGCTCAACATCCCCATCTTCTTCTGCTTTTTGCAGGTCTCCTGAATCAGTTTGTCCGTGACCGCGTCAGCCGTCCAGCGATAGGAGACTTCATGGATACGCCGCAGACAGGCTCCCAAATCAGCCAGTTCCCCAGTTTTCAGAGGGGTCCGATGCAGATCCACCAGAACGCTGCGATAGTTGATCCGCTTCGTCTCGCCAAGGGAACGGACCCGGCTCCAAAGGGCGTCATAGAATCGGAAGCCCTTTTCCGAAAGGAGCACATCCGGGATGATCGAAAAGAAGATGTGAAGATGGGCTGTCTGTTCGGCATTGTCAATGAGCAGGCGCACATTTTCATAAGCCGCGTTGCGCACGGACGCGGAATGGGCGATCACGATCTCCAGCTCATCCAGCAGAAGAATCAGCCCTTTGCACCCGAGATGACGCAGAAACAGGATGAGCGAGTTCAACATGCCTTTGCTGTTGTTCTTGTTGATGACCTCAAATATGCCAAACGGCCTCAGCTCCTTTTTGGAGATCTTTCCCCCTTCAAACCAGTGGAACAGGGTCTCACGGGCCTTGGCCCGATCCTCCTCGTCCTCCCACTCTTCGATGGGGCTGAACCGGGTGTTCAGAAACGCAATGGCCCCATTGGCAAAATTGATGTTCATGCCGGGCAGGCCGCGCAATGTCTCCGGGATATCTCCGATATCGGTCAGGCCGTCGGCCCAGCTCTCCAGCAACCGCCGAATCCCGCTGGTTGCAGGGGCCTGAGGGTCGGAAGCGTCGGAATCCTGATCGGCTTCGGGGGCCTGCATGTTGCAACGCAGATGCTGGGCAATGCTCTGATACACCAGTTCAAATTTATGGATGGGGACCTCACGGGTCAGAACCACAAAAGAGACGGCAAAGTCCTTTTGCCGTGCCAGATTGGAAATGACCGACATGAAATGGGTTTTGCCGTCTCCATAATCCCCACTGATGAAACGGACCTTGGATCCACCCTCGGCAATATAATGATCCAAGTCGTCTTCGATAAAGGTGAGCCAGTTCTCCCGGCCCACCGTAAATACCGGCACATAATCGACCGGCACACTCCCTTTTCGCAGTTCCTCGATGATTGATCGAGCTTGGAAAGATTTCAGATCCTCCAGTTTTTCCCTTGAAATCATTATGTCCCTCCGTAAAATTGAAAATTGAAAATTGTCCAAGGAGAAACCAAGTTTTTTGAAAAAACTTAGTTTCTTTGGGCATCCTTCATTTATGGGTTCACATTTTTTTAAGCCAAAAAGTTTTTCCGCCTTTAGGCGGTGTTGCACCCTGACAAAAAGTCTGATTATAACGGATTTAGGGGAGCCTTAAACGTGAACGTGAACGTGCACATGAACGTGAACGTGCACATGAACGTGCACATGAACGTGAACGTGAACGTGCACGTAAGTACCTGATCAATAATTTTGCAGAGGTAACAGTCTGAAAATTCAGAATTAAACCCCATGAAAATGTTACGAAACTTTTGCACAGGTACTTAAACGTGCACATGAACGTGCACATGAACGTAAACGTGCACGTGCACATGCACATGAACGTGAACGTGCACGTGAATGAAAGTTCACGTCAGGATTCAAGTTCAAGTTCAAGTTCAAGCTCAAGTTTGCGGGCACGTTCACAGGGCTCCCCTAAATCCGTCATAATCAGCAAAAAGTTTTTCCGCCTTTAGGCGGTGTTGCACCGCCTGAAGACGGAACTACAAACTGAAAGGATGCCCCATTTTTCAGCCAAAATGAAGGATTGGAACAATTTCAAGTCTCCTTCTGAAAAGATATGCTCGTGATCCGGCGCCGCTCCCCGTCGCTGTCAATGAGCCAGAGGGAATTGTTTCGCCCCGGTCGCAGTTGCAGGAGATGACCACCTGACGTGCCCCCGATGCCAGATTGAAAATAGCGCCAGATATCCACTGCAAACTGTTCCACTGTGTATTCCCTGAATTTCCCCTTTTCCATGTTCTGGAAAAAGGGCTTGCTCTGAAGACTGAGCACATGATCAAGATAGAACTGCTGGATGGGGACCGGATGGCCTGCCACGGTTCGCTTGCCTCGTTTCAAAATTTGAGAATACGTCTGAAAAAGACCATCAACAAACGGCTGGGGATCAAATGGACGGTCATACAACTGACGCTTGACCCTGAGCACCGCGGTGACAATGCGACGGGGGTCAATCGTCTTCAGGGTCTTTTTGTTGATCGTCGTACAACGTTTGCTGAAATCCACAGTTCCTTCAATTCCCTTCAAGGAAGTGAAACGGGGAAAGTCTATCTCCATGGACAGATCAACCTCCGTTGCAAGGTTGCCCAAGTCTTCGACAAAGGCCATGCGGTATCGCTCCACCTTTTCATTGGCATATGCTTTCAAAAGCCTGAAGGGTTCCCTGCATGAGCAGAGTGTCTCATCCTGTGTCAGATGTTCGGCCATCTTGCTTTTGAGCAGATCATCCAGCTGAAGGAAATCCTCCTTGGCCACATGACGGATGCACTGATTCAGAAAATCAGCCATACGCTGCTTCTGACGCAGTTCCTGCTGATAGGGCCCGAGGATCTGTTTCAGATTGTCACGGGTCTGTTCAAGGAATGCCTCGTTCTTTGTCCCGCTCAGATGTCCTTGGAAAGATGTTTCTTGATCTGTCCGGTCCGACCCTTCCTGACCATCTTGGGGGGAACTTCCATTATTCGACATAACTTTCTGTTCCTTAAGACAACTGTTTCTGTGTACAGGACAAAAATTCGGGAATGGGCGGGAAACCCGGCTTTTTCCCAAACGGGCCGACTCCCCGACTGCCAGAAAAAAGCTTGCCCCCGACGTTTTTTATCGGGGGCCGGGTTCCCTCCTCAAATCATTTTTTTGTCCTACACAGCAACTGTTTACACATGTTCAAAACCGGTGAGTTGTTTCGCTTTCCTTTTTGGCATCCATCATTTGTCAGTTTGCCATAAGTACCAGCGTACTTGGCCATATATTTTCAGGTGTTTGTGTCAAGGATCATGGCCCAAATGAAGATCATGGCCGATCACAGACAAAGGCGGGAAGCCATCATTTTTGTCAATATTATAGGATGAAATCATAATATTTCAACATATTTTTGACAAAGGCTCAAAAAATCCGGAAAGCGGTTTACGCTCGTGCCCTTGTCCTGCTCGGTTAGGCACGAAATTTTCAGTCTGGAAAAGAGGACAGAATTTTGTCCTTGATTTTTTTCCATTCATCATATAAACCTATTTGAATGATACGCGATGTGCAATTTTTGAAAACCCAGCCTTTCACATCATTAACCGTTCACATCATTACCGTGGACGACCATGATCGTTGCAGGTCACAGCGAAGAATGAAGCGCCTCGGCACAGTCATTCCCGCGAACATCCATGACCTGCGGTCACAATGAGGCATGAGAGTCCCAACTGACAACCTTGACATATGAAAATCCGATCCAGAGCCTGACTTGTCCGGGATTTTCACGCCGAAGAGGGAATGGGAGTATTGCATATTGTGTGATTTACAGAAACTTGGTTTCTGACACGGTGCCGCGTTCCCCGATGAAAGATGTCGGGGACAGGCATGGAAACCTGACCGCCCCTGAAGCTTGTCCCCGACGTCTTCTATCGGGGGCTTGTCCCCGACATCTTCTATCGGGGGCTTGTCCCCGACATCTTCTATCGGGGGCTTGTCCCCGACGTCTTCTATCGGGGGCTTGTCCCCGACATCTTTTATCGGGGGCTTGTCCCCGACGTCTTTTATCGGGGCTTGTCCCGACGTCTTTTATCGGGGCTTGTCCCGACGTCTTCTATCGGGGGCTTGTCCCCGACGTCTTTTATCGGGGCTTGTCCCGACGTCTTAAGTACCTGATCAAAAGTTTTTGCTTCAAAGACCTACGAGGTTTCAAAAACCTCGTAGGTCTTATATACAAAAACTTATGATCAGGTACTTATATCGGGGGCTTGTCCTGACGCCTTATATCGGGGGCTTGTCCCGATGTCTTTTATCGGGCTGAAACCGGGTTTCTTCTAAGTTTCAGTTTGATCCTGTGAAGTTTAAACTCCAATGAAGAGAGGAGCAGATGGTGGAAAAACTAAGAAACATTGCGATTGTTGGCCATGGAGACGCCGGGAAGACGTCACTTGCGGAGGTTCTGCTGTTCAAGGCGGGGGTCACCAATCGGCTGGGACGTGTGGAAGACGGGAACACGGCAACGGACTTCGAGCCAGAAGAGCTCAAACGCCAGATCAGCATCAGCAGCGGCTTTCATCAGTACAGTTGGAAAAAACATACGGTCAACCTCATCGACACCCCCGGTGATCAGAACTTCTTTTCGGATACCAAACTCTGTATGCAGGCGGCCGATGGCATCGTGATGGTCGTTGACGCGATAGATGGCGTCAAGGTGCAGGCAGAACAGGCATGGGAGTTTGCAAAGGAATTCAATCTGCCTTGTGCGATCTTCATAAACAAGCTGGACAAGGATCGTGCCGATTTTCCCCGGACTTTTGAGGATGCCAAAGGGTGCTTTGAGAATCCCAAGCCGATCATCATGCAACTCCCCATCGGATTGGAATCCGATTTCAAGGGCGTTGTTGACCTGATCAGCATGAAGGCGCTGACCTATGACGCGGAGGGGAATGCCGCGTCTGGGGATGTTCCTGCGGACATGCAGGAGACCGTGAAAAACGAAAGGGAGGCGCTGATTGAAAACATCACAGAGGCCGATGACGCGCTCCTTGAACGGTATCTTGATGGGGAGCCCCTGTCCGATGAGGATATCGGAATCGCTTTGAGAAAGGGCGTCTCATCCCGTGTCTTTGTGCCAGTCCTCTGCGGTTCCGCCACAAAGAATGTGGGGATTGATCTTCTCATGGACTTCATCATGAACGTCATGCCCTCTCCCCTTGACCGGGGCCCCCGGATCGGCACGGACCCTGATACTGAAAAGGAAATTGAGCGTGGGCCTGATCCAGACGCGCCGTTTTCCGCCTTTATCTTCAAGACGGTTGCGGATCCATACGCAGGAAGGCTCACCCTGTTCAAGGTGGTCTCAGGGACGCTCGGAGGCGACGGGACCTTTTACAATGTGAACAAAAGGGCAAAGGAGCGGTTCACCCAGTTGCTGCGGCTTGCCGGCAAGGAGCAGAAGCCGCTGACCGGGGCCGAACCTGGGGCCATCGTCGCCGTGGCAAAGCTCAAGGAGACCACCACAGGCGACACCCTGTGCGCGGACAACGCCAAGATCAGGTTCCAGTGCGCGGAGCCGCTCCCGAGCGTCATCTCATACGCTGTGGGCGCCAAATCCAAAGGGGATGAGGATAAGGTGTTCATCTCCCTGACCAAGCTTCTGGAGGAGGACACCGCGTTGAAGCTGACACGGAACAGCGAGACAAAGGAGATCCTCCTGTCGGGCATGGGTCAGGTGCATATCGAGGCGACCGCGGAAAAGCTGAAAAGAAAGTTCAATGTCGAGGTTGAGCTGAGAACCCCCAAGGTGCCCTACAAGGAGACCATCAAGAAGAAGGTCAGGGTCCAAGGGAAACACAAGAAGCAGACTGGCGGGCATGGCCAGTACGGTGACTGCTGGATTCAGCTGGAGCCGAAGCCGAAGGGGGAAGGGTTCGAGTTTGTCGACAAAATCGTGGGAGGGGTCATTCCCAAGCAGTACATCCCCGCGGTTGAAAAGGGCGTTGTGGAAGCGTCCCAGAAAGGCGTCTTGGCCGGGTTCCCCTGCATTGACTTCAGGGTGACACTCGATTACGGGTCCTTTCACGCGGTCGATTCCTCTGAAATGGCCTTCAAGGTCGCAGGGTCCCTTGCCTTCAAGAAGGCCGCGGAACAGGCCCAGCCGGTCCTCCTGGAGCCGATCATGGAGATCACCATCATCACCCCGGATGATTACATGGGGGATATCATGGGGGATCTGAACGGAAAGCGTGGCAGGGTCCTCGGAATGGACACCAAGGGGAAAAACCAGGTCATCAAGGCGAATGTGCCCATGACCGAATTTCTGACTTACGCGCCGGATCTCCGATCCATGACCGGAGGCCGAGGCATGTTCTTCATGGAATTTTCTCATTATGACGAAGTGCCCGCCCAGATCGCGGAGAAGATTGTGGAGGAGATGAAGAATCCAAAGGATGCGTGATTCGTGATTTGTGATTTGTGATTTGTGATGCGTGACGAGTGATGCGTGACGAGTGATGCGTGACGAGTGACTCGTGATGCGTGATGCGTGACGAGTGATGCGTGACGAGTGATGAGTGACGAGTGATGCGTGACGAGTGATGCGTGACGGGTGATGCGTGACGAGTGATGCGTGACGAGTGATGCGTGATGCGTCCATCTTCGCGTCTCACGTTTCACGACTCACGTTTCAAGCATCACGCATCACGTTTCACGCATCACGTTTCACGCATCACGTTTCACGTTTCACGCACAAGGAGTATCAAATGACCAACCCCCGCATACTTATTGTCACCCCGGAAGTCACTTACCTGCCGAATCGCATGGGAAACCTTGCCAACTACCTTACAGCCAAGGCGGGCGGGCTTGCGGATGTATCGGCGGCCCTGATCAGCGCGCTTTTTGATCAGGGAGCGGATGTTCATGTGGCCTTGCCGGATTACCGCGCCATTTTCAGAGACAACCTGGCCCCTTTTTTGAAAAAGGAGCATAACGCCATCAAGCAGGCGATGCCTGACGACCGGATCCACCTGATTGAGGATCGGGCCTTTTACTATCTGCATCATGTTTACTCGTGTGACGGACTGGAGAACACCAAGCTGGCCCTCACCTTTCAGCGGGATGTCATCAATTACATTCTTCCCCGTGTGAAGCCGGATCTGATCCATTGCAACGACTGGATGACCGCGCTGATCCCGGCCGTGGCAAGAGAAATGGGGATCCCGTGTCTCTTCACCATTCATAACATTCATACCGTGAAATGCCCCCTCTCTTACATCGAGGACCGGGGGATTGACGCGGCGGCCTTCTGGCGCCATCTCCATTATGAGCGTGTGCCGTTGAACTATGAGGAATCTCGGGGCTTCAACGCGCTGGACTTCCTGACCAGTGGCATTTTCGCATCCCATTTCGTCAATACCGTAAGTCCCACCTTTCTGTTGGAAATCGTGGAAGGGAAATACGATTTTGTGGAGCGGTTGGTTCAACAGGAACTGACAAACAAATGGAAGGCCGGATGCGCGTTCGGCATCCTAAACGCGCCGGATCCTTCGTTTCATCCTGAAGCCGACCGGGTGCTGACCTGCAATTACGGCCCCCGGGACCATGTCGAGGGAAAACAGATCAACAAAAGCTTTCTTCAGGAATCCTTGGGGCTGATCAAGGATATTCACGCGCCGGTCTTTTTCTGGCCCTCCCGATTGGATCCCATCCAGAAGGGATGCCAGTTGCTTGCGGAGATACTCTATGACATCGTCTCAACATACTGGACCCAGAATTTGGAGATCATCTTTGTGGCCAACGGAGAATTCAAGCAACATTTCAAAGAGATTGTCCGGTTTCACAAGTTTGACAACCGGGTGGCCATCTGCGACTTTGATGAGCAGTTGGAACATCTGGCTTATGCGGCATCCGATTTCATCCTGATGCCTTCCCGTTTTGAGCCCTGCGGCCTTCCCCAGATGATCGCGCCGATTTACGGATCCCTTCCGGTGGCCCATGATACCGGGGGGATTCACGATACCATCGTCCATCTGGATGTAGCGGAAAACAGCGGCAACGGGTTCCTGTTCGAGTTTTTTGACGCCCAAGGGCTGTCCTGGGCCACAGACCAAGCCATGGCGTTTTACAATCTTCCCTCAGAGACAAAGGCCCGGCAGATCGAACGGATCATGAAGGAGAGCGCGGCCACTTTCAACCATGAGGTGACTGCCAAGGGCTATATTGACCTTTATGAAAGGATGTTACAACGCCCCTTGGTGAGCCGGAATGTGGAATTCGGGATCAAAGCTGTAGGCTCGAAGCTGTAGTCTCGAAGCTGTAAGCTCAAAGCTGTAAGCTGTAAGTTCCAGACTCGGAGATACCTTACAGCTTACAGCTTACAGCCTACAGCTTACAGCCTACAGCCTACAGCCTACAGCCTACAGCCTACAGCTTTCCCATTCACGGTGATGGCGATCTGATCCTGGCCTACTTTTGAAAGAGAGACATCCGCGTCATCATGGCCGCCGGCAAGCTCAGGATATCTGCTCCGCAAATGGGCAAAATCCAATTGTTTCAAAGCGGTCGTCAGCATGTCTATATCCTCTTCAAGCCGCTCCTTGTCCGATTCGCTTCTGAAATATTCTGAAAGCGAGCGGTTATGTTGCCTTCTGAGTTCAGTCTCAATGCAGTGTTTCCCAATATTCAATTTGATCATGTTCTTGTCTGTTGTTTGTGATTCATTCCTGATGTAAAATGTCTGATTATAACGGATTTAGGGGAGGCCTTGAACTCGAACTCATACTTGAACGTGAACGTGAACGTGAACGTGAACTTGAACTTGAACTCATACTTGAACGTGAACGTGAACTTGAACGTGAACTCGAACTCATACTTGAACTTGAACGTGAACGTGAACGTGAACGTGAACTTGAACGTGAACTTGAACTTGAACTCGAACTCATACTTGAACTTGAACTCGAACTCATACTTGAACTTGAACTTGAACTTGAACTCGAACTTGCCCACAAATGAACATTCACGTTCATGTTCACGTGCACGTTCACGTTCAGGTTCACGGGCAGGCGGCCTCCCCGAAAAGCGTTATAATCAGTAAAATGTAAGTATTCGGCCAAAAATTTTCCAGCTGTGTATAGGACAAAGAGTTGTGCATGGCAAAGAAACCCGGCTTTTTTCCGAACGGTCCGATTCGGATCACATACTAAGAAGCATGATTTCCCTATTGACAGATATTCATATTATCATTATGATAATCAGTTTTTGTCTGCGGTCAACCTTCAACCTTGGATGGTTGATCAGAGAATGAGTTTAGGCGTCAAGGTGCGGAACTGAAAAGGCGAAACCCGATTTGGGGAATTTGCTTTTTCTCTTTCGCTTAAATATCAATTTTTCACATCGGAGGTGAAAGTTCTCTCCCAACTCCACAACAACTGGCTTCAGGGGGCTGTCAACATATAATAAGGATGACGGGGAGCGTTCCCCGCCCTGCTGAAAGCTCCTTGAATTATTGACATGCAGCTTGAAAAAAGCTACCCTGTCGTTGTAAGTAACCTATGATCAAACAACACCTGTCTGGGTTGACAAATCTGAACCGTCCATCGCCAAAGACCCAGATGATCGCCATCCGTCGTCAGGACAATGGGAAGTTGTTCGGTCACAGATACAAAGAAAGCAGGAGGGTCAACCATGTATGTTCCAAGATACCTGTTTTTCACAAAAGGTGCCGGCGTCCATAAGGAAAAGTTGGCTGCCTTTGAGAATGCGTTGCGTGACGCTCGGATCGCCCACCTTAATTTGGTAACCGTTTCATCCATATTCCCCCGAGATTGCAAAATAATAGATATTGAAAAGGGCCTTTCACACCTTGAGCCGGGTGAGATTGTCCATTGTGTCATGGCAAGGCAGGAGATCAACGAACCCGGCAGGCGGGTCGTGGCGAGCATCGGGCTCGCACTGCCGGCGGAAGACGGCCGCTACGGCTATCTTTCCGAACACCACGGATTCGGCCAGACCGAACTGGAGGCCGGCGAATATGCGGAGGATCTCGCCGCGTCCATGTTGGCCAACACCCTTGGCATAGAATTTGATCCGGACAAAGACTATGACGAACGCCGCGAGGTCTATCAGATGTCCGGCAAGATCGTTGAATCCCAGCATATCAGCCAAGCGACCTTGGGCGCGGAGGGCCGCTTGTGGACATCCGTGCTGGCCGCGGCGGTATTTGTCAAATAGCTGAAAGCTGTAAGCTGTAAGATTGAAGGTCAGACCTTACAGCTTAGACCTTACAGCTTAGACCTCACAGCTTAGACCTTACAGCTTAGACCTCACAGCTTACAACTTAGACTTAGACCTTACAGCTTACAGCTTAGACCTTACAGCTTTCAAATGAGCATGGATTATCCATTTTTTGGCGAAACCGAAATTGAGAATGCAGCGATTGATGCGGCCGAGATCGTTGTGTTGCCGCTTTGCCATGAGGCAGGATCTTCTTATGGAACCGGGAGCGGAGAAGGCGCACTTCATCTTCTGAACGCGTCCGCGCAGTTGGAGCGGATGGATGAGGAGACGCTTACGGACTGGGGGCTGATGAAGATTCACACTGCCCGGCCACTCTTTCCCTCAGATGACCCGGAGACCGCGGTTGCCGAGATGAGGGCAGTTGCTGGAAGCATCATGGCTCAGAAAAGATTTCTGCTCTCCATCGGCGGGGACCATGCCATATCCATCGGCCCGATCATGGCCGCGGCGGATATGTTCTCTGATCTGGGGGTGCTCCAGATTGACGCGCATCTGGACCTCAGAGACGAATGGAACGGGAGCCGGTACAATCATGCCTGTGTCATGCGGCGGGTGATTGAGGACGCAGGGCTTCCTGTGGTGCAGGTGGGCATCCGCTCATTTTCACCGGAGGAGGCGGTCTACGTGAAAAGCCGGCACCTCACCCCATTTTATGCCCATGAGATTGTTCCTTGGGATGACATGTGGATGGAACAAGTGGTCAGCGCCTTGCCCAAAATGGTTTACATGACCATAGACCTTGACGGGCTTGATCCGTCTGTGATTCCGGGAACCGGGACCCCTGAACCCGGAGGATTGTCATATCGGCAATTGGTTGATCTGATCAAGGCGGTGGGCCGGGAAAAAGAAGTGGTCGCGGGGGACATCAACGAGCTGGTGAAGATTGAGGGAACCCAAGTCTCCGAATTCACCGCGGCGAAGATTGCGACAAAAATATTTGTTTATTGTCATGGGAAAACATGAAAATCAACCCGAAGACACACGATTCCTTGTTCAAATGGCTGATCACCTCGTTCACGGAGGAATTTTTCCTGCATTATTTTCCGAATATCCGAATCGGGGCTTACACTTTCATTGACAAAGAGTTCATCAGCAAATATCAGGATCTGAAAGAAAGCCTGAGGGGCGATCTGTTTCTGCTCATGGAGGCAGAGATTGACGGCGAACTCCGTGAAATTGTCATTCAAATCGAGCATATGAGCAAAAGGGAGGATATTTCTGAGCGGGTGTTTGAGTACGCATGTCATGCTTGGCTGCTGAGACGGATTCCGGTATGGAGCATGGTGATTTACACGGACAAGGCGGTATGGCGGAAGCCGATGCGGGATTCCTTCTGGTACGCGTTTGACAGCAGAAGAGGGAAACAGGTTCTCCATTTTGATGTGATCAAGGTCAAAGCGGAAAAGAGCGGCGATCTTATCAAAAAGCATTCCCTGTTGTGCAAGCTGCTGGCATTGAAGGCCAATGACAGGGGAACGGACCCTGAACTTCTGATTCATGAAATTTACAAAGCCGCCGCCCAGATGAAAGACCAGCTGACAGACGAGCAGATGCTCCTGATCGGTCAATGGGTCAGGGCTTACAAAAAGGTCTCTGATCAGGTTCTTGACAGGGTCAGGAAGGAGGCAGAAATGGATGTCATCGAAACCACGATTACCGAACATATCTATAATCAGGGCAAAATCGAAGGGGAGGTCAGAGGGGAGGTCAGAGGGGAGGTCAGAGGGGAGGTCAGACTTCTGAAGGAACTGTATGCCCAAGGGCTTCTGACAAAAGAGCAGTTTGAAAAGATGCTCTCTCCGCTCAGACAGAAATTGGACAAGCTTTTGCCCAAGTAAAGGGAATGGTGACGGACACATCTTCAGGCAAACGTGACTCTCGCATCAGCAATTGACCGTGCATGTAAATTGTTTGCAACTGACAACCCGCGGTTCACATGACTCAATGATCACGCTTTCTGACCGCTCTCCCGCTCTCCGCTCAGAAATTGAGCTGGATATGTGCAAACGCGGAGGGACCCGTCTGTCCCAGCGAGCTATCCTCCTTTCCCACCGGAATCTGGGCCGAAAACTTCACCGTGAAGTCTTCCCCCGCGGCCCAGACCAACCAAGGGTTCACGATCACAGAGGGATCATTGGCATTGATGATGTGGTAAAGCTCAATGGAGGTCATGTCGGCAATCGGGTATTTTGCGCCCACAAAGAGATTGTCCCGGCCAATCGTGCCCCGTTCCCCGGACAGATATGCGAGCCGGTCGTTCAGGGTGTATTCGTCAGGCGAGGTATTCCCCTGTCCTTCCTGATAATACTCCAGAACCAGATACAACTCGTTTTCAAAGGTGTAATCAATGCCGACCAGAAACCGGGAATGATTCTTTGCAAAGATATCTTCGGGGAGCTGATCGGCCTTCTCCTCGAGGTTGAGCCATGCATGACCCCCTTCCGCGTGTAGCCCGAACCCGCCGATCTCGCTGCTCACCCCGGCCGCGAGCAGCCGCCATCGGACCGGTATGGTGGCCTCATCAGAGGAGACCGAACCTGAAACCAGCCCCTCGTGGTCTGTCCGATTCCGATTTGCCTCGGTATAGTGGATGGCCATGTCGAGAACTTCGGTATGAGTTTTCATCATGAGCTGATACCCTCCGCGCCTGATTCCCGGACCGGCCTTCTCCTCCAAGGGGGTTCCGAAAGAATAAAAGGTGCTGATCTCATGGTCATCTCCAAAGGAATAAGAGAGGAACGCGCTGTCAATCCCCTCCGGTTCATATGTGGGATCCAGAATTTTCAGGGGGTTGAAAAGATCGGTGGGGTTCCATCCGTAACCCGTTCCGATGGCATATTTTTGTCTGCCCAAGCGGAATTGAAAATCCCCCGGAGAGAAGTATCCGTAAAATTCTTTTAAATGCACATCACCGACAGTGTAGGGAGAATGTTCCGGAAGGGGCCGTTCGCTCTCGGCTTTGTCACTTTTCTGGCCAGACCTTTTGAAAGACGGCACCTTCCTGACATGGCTTTTGAGACCAAAACTGATCTCTTCGGCCACTGCGTTAAACGATACCGTCCATGCAAGGGCGGATATCACGAGAGAAAGCAGTATGTTTTGCAGACGCTTCATTTTCATGTACCAGAATTTTAAATTCTTCACATATGGGTTTCACCACCATCCAAATAATAAGTAAATATAAGACATTCTGTTCAAACATGCAAGTCAAAGGAACTAAATTTTTTCAAAAAGTTTAGTTTCCATCTTTGGACAGAAATCAAAGGAACCATTTTTTTTTTTTTTTTTTTTTTTTCAAAAAACTAAGTTTCTCTTTGGACAAATGCTCTATCTATTGTAAAAATACACAAAGACATTTTTTTTCTTGCACAAAAAAGTATTAAACCCTACAGTGGTTCCGTTTGTAATTCCGCCTCTCGGCGGTGTCAAACCGCCTAAAGGCGGAACTGCAAACTTCTCAAACTCGCAATGGAGCTTGCAAAAATGCAAAAACATGTCGAACCCAGTAAATTCCATAAGTCCCCCACCATTTTGGCCATATTGGTCTTGCTTGCGTTGCCATATCTCCTTTCATGTGACAAAAATGAGACCTCTCAGCAGACACCCAAGGGGTTCACCTTTCTTGATGTTGGCAGAACCACGGTGATCAACGGAAAGATCAAGCGAGAGCTTGAGGCGAAACTGGGCCACAGTGTCTTGGAAAGATGGCGGACAATTGACTTGGAGATCAATTACAAAGGCTTTATAGAACGCCATTTTCCTGATTTGCATCGGTTACATCGCAAATTGAAGACCGACGTGGTGCTGGAGACAGAGGATAATCCTGTCAGACTGACCTATCGGCATACCCGAAAAAAGGAGACGCCATTTGAGTATGTTGAACTGGTCTATTCGGGTCACACCCGAAAGCCCCTGATGTTCCGGATAAAGCTGAAGCAGAACCGGACAAGTGTTGTTGATGTGCTCAGGGAAAAGCATGGAACCCCTGAGGAGACCGACTGGGATGAGAAGGTGGCTTATGGCAAAAAGGGGCGTTCCCTCCACTGGCTGAATGACAAGGATATGTTGATCGTATCTCTCTTTCCTGACCGATACGGCATCTCTGAACATCATATCGCCATCTATTACATAGGGAATATGGAAGAGGCCCTCCGCATCAAACAGGATCGGGAGAGGCGAAAGAAGGATGAGGCGGTCAAAGATGCCTTTTGAACCCACCCAGCACCGAGAAAGAGTCGAGAACCCAGAACCAGCTTGCCTATGCCCGAAATCCGGCGACAATCGCCTAGGCCGGAATCAGCCCCGTCCGCTGGCCGAGACGATGTTTCCGGCCCGGGTTTCTTCTTCCATTCGTTTTTTGTCCTGTACACAGGACGATTGCACATAATCTGTGTACAGGACAAAAAGTTTGGGATGGCCGAGAAACCCGGCTTTTTTCCCGAACGGGCAGATTCCCCGACCGCCAGAAAAAGCCGGGTTTCTTTCCCATTTTTTTGTCCTGTACACAGGCACATAATATCAGAAAAAAAGGAAAAGGATTGACAACAAAGAATTTCTGCTTTAATTTCCAAATGTGTGAGATGAAAAATTCAGGGACCTTCATTTCTTTGTTTACCTCCCCAAAAGAGTAACTGCTTTCCAGTTTAAGGGATTCCGGCAAAGCTGATTATAGCGCTTTTTGGGGAGGCCTGTGCCCCCTGAACATTTGTGGGCACGGGGACATGCCCGTCGCCCATGAACAACCGCGGGTGCAGGAGGAGCTGGACATCGTATATCAGAAGACCGGGCAGAGAATTCATGAGGATACGTGGCCGCGGTCCAAATGAGCCAAGTTCTGCTGAACGCCCCGCGCATGAGCATGATCCAGGAGCGCGTATTTATCAGTTGGGGGAGACCGGTGGGGACGGCTGAAAAAGGCCCGGCCATACATGGCCGGGCAAGTTGACAAAAGCCCCGAGTCCCTGCGGACTGGACAAATCATGCATGACCGACCCCGACCGGACGATTCCCCCAATTGGCAAATGCGCCCGAACCTGGACGGAAGTTTCTTTAACAGCGATGAGCATGTCAGGATGCCCTCAAGGATCATATAGGTGCGTCACCGGAGCGGCCAAGATCGGGAAGGGGGCGGGAGATTGACGGGCTCGGCCGGCACGGACCAGTGGGAGTGCCAGAGCCAGTGGGTGAGAAGGGACAAGGCCGGCATCCGCGTCCTGAGAAAGCTGAGGGCCCCAGCCGACATGGCGGAAAAAAAGCCGCGGGTGCACATGTGGATTTTTGCCCACAAGGGGCTGACCGGCTCGGCCAAGAAATTTGCCGAGGAGAATGGCATTCTCCGGTCAACTCGCCAGGAATTTGACGAGCATCTGGATCATCGGGGACCTGAGACCTTTACGGGATTTGCAAGTAAGAACTTGGCTTCATCCCTCATCCTCAACATAATGGGAGATGGTGATGCGTGATTACAAATTGTTCGATTATTATCAGATGATGGAAGGGCAACGTATGATTCTGACCTTCAAGGGGTCGATGTCCGGAAACATCTTGGTGGGCATGGCTGAAAAGATCAAGGCGACCCTGACCGACAATGACGAAAAGCAACGAGTGGTGCAAAGAATCTTTTCAGTTTTCATCGAGCTTTCACAAAACATTCACCATTATTCGGCGGAAAGATTGGGGAAAGGGATCATAGTGGTCGAGGATCACAAGGATTGCTACAAGGTCGTTTCCGGGAATTTGATAAAAAATTCCGAAATTCCTCCCCTTGAGGAGAAGATCAATCGTATCAACGGGCTGGACAGGGCCCAGTTGAGGGCATATTATTACAGCCTGTTGAAAACACCCAGGACATCGGGAAAGCTTGGGGGGAGTGTCGGATTGATCAGCATTGCCCGGGAAGCGGGAAATCCGATCGGCCTGACCGTGAATCCGATGGATGAGAATCAGAGTTTCATCGAAATTGCCGCTGAAATCACCAAGGAGGCCGGACAAAATGGAAAAAGTGGTCATAAAGCCCACCGACAACACACTGGGCGTTAATCTCAATGGGGAGACAGGGGTTCTTGAGATGGAGGGCATCTCTTACCCGGAAAACGCATCCCGTTTTTTTCAGCCGATCAACAGATGGCTGGAAGCATATATTTCAGAAGTTGGAAAGCCGATCACCTTGAATCTGAGGTTCAATTATCTGAATTCGACATCAACAAAGCACATCCTTGACATTTTGGAGACACTTGAGGAATTTCATGAAGGCGGCGGCAAGGTCATGGTCAACTGGTATTATGAGTCGTCCGATTACAACATCCAGGAAATGGGGGAGGACTTTGCCGAGGATCTGAGCCTGCCTTTTGAGCTGATCACTTATTGACCTGAACCTCACAGACCTCCGAGGTTTCCAAAACCTCGGAGGACTTTTGAAGGTTTCCAAAACCTCGGAGGTCCTTCGATGATATCAGAATTTGGAAAGTCTTATGAGCAGACCTTCTCTTCAAACAGATGAGGAAAATGCCCTTGAGGAAGCCCAAGCGATATTGGCGAACAAGGCGCATAAGGACAACGAGCTGTTCAAAGCCTTTTCCTCCTTGACAAAATCGTATAAAAAGCTTCACAAACAGCACCGTTTTCTGATGAAACGGAGTGACAAGCAGGAACTGGAGATGCGCCGGATCAATGAGGAGCTGATCCAGACCAACAAGCTCCTGAAAAGCGCAGTCACCGAAGGAACCATGCAGGTCAGGGAGGATCTGCTCACCGAGGTGATGAACCTGACCAGCGAACTGGTGCTGACACGGAACCAGCTGATCGAGGGGTTCAGAGATGCCCTTCATCTTGATGGAAAGACGAGCGGCTTTCTTCAGAACCTCGACATGGTGACCAGCTCGCTTCAGGAGCGGATCATGCAGACCCGGATGCAACCAGTCGGCAACGTGTTCGCAACGCTTCCCAATATCATCACCACCGAGTCGCAGAGACTCCGAAAGTTCATCCGCCTGGAAACCGAAGGGGCAGACGTGGAACTCGACAAGCGCATCCTCGACTCTCTGCCCACCCCCCTTGCCAGTCTGGTCCGAAACGCATGTGACCACGGGATCGAACCCCCTTCGGAAAGATATGAATCCGGCAAGCCGGAGATCGGTGTCATCTGTGTGAGTGCGTTTTACGAATCGGGCCAAGTCAATATTCTGATTCAGGATGACGGAAGGGGAATTGACGAGTCCTCTGTCAAACAGAAGGCCTTGAAGGAAGGGGTGAAGACCCGGGCGGCACTGGAGGGGATGAGCGAAAAGGATATCCCGTCCCTCATCACGATGCCCGGTTTTTCACCGACCATGGACCGGGTGATGTCCGGCCTGGAGCAGCAAGGCGGCTCCGTTGACATCTCGTCCATGAAGGACCGGGGCGTGACCATCCGTCTGAAACTGCCGCTGACGCTCTCCATCATCCCTTGCCTGATGGTCCGCATCGGCGCCGAAAAATATGCCATCCCCAAAGCCGGTGTGGATGAGCTGGTATGCCTCTACGACGATGAAATATTCACCCGCATTGAGTACGCCGGGCTGGAGGAGATCTGCCGCCTCAGAAACATGCTGGTGCCGATGGTGCGCATGAAGGAGGTGTTGGCCAAACCTGAAAAATTCATGGAAGAGACCCGTTCGGAGATTGTCGAAACATACAGCCGGCTCGCGAAGACAGGATTGATGGAAACGAGCGGGATCCGCCGCCAGAGCCTTCTGTTCGCGGTGGTGAAAAACGACAACAAACGGTTTGGAATCGTCGTGGATCAAGTCTTGGGTTCGGAAGAGATCGTGGTCAGCCCCATGCACCCGAAACTCAAGTCCTTGGGCATCTATTCGGGCGCGACGATCATGGGCGACGGAACCATCGCGCTGGTCCTTGACATCCAAGGCATCGCGTCCCACACCGGCGTGGAAGTGATCGCCGCGGATGAAAAGGAATCGGAGAAGAACATCTCCTCGGATGGGACAGACACCCAGCGGGTCCTCGTATTCAAAAGCGGCGTCAAGGAACGGTTTGCCGTGCCCCTGCTGCTGATCCGCCGGGTGGAGGAGATATCACCGGATCGGATGGAACGAGTCGGAGACAAGGAATACATCCCCATCAACGGGGTACCCACCCTTCTTCTGCGGATGGATCGGCTGCTCGACGTCTCCCCCTGCGACGAAAGGGAGGAGGTGTATCTGCTCCTGCCCCGGCACAAGTCCCGGCCTTTTGGAATCCTCATCTCCCGGCTCATAGACGTCTTTCCTGCCCCCTTGACGCTGAATGAGAAGAGTCATACAGAGGACGGGATTCTCGGCTCAGGCATCATCCAAGATCGGATGACCCTGTTCCCGGATGTCTATCGGTTGCTTGAAAAGGCGGATCCAGACGCCCGAATCATGGGAAATGAAAGGCCAGAGGAGTCGGTCTGCCGAATTCTGCTGGTGGAAGACAGCCTCTTCTTCCGTGGCTTGGTGAAAGGGTATCTGGAATCGGAGAATTACAGCATCGTCACCGCGGAGCATGGCGAAAACGCGCTGGAAATCTTGGAGGAGGCGACGGTTGATCTGATCGTGTCGGATATCGAAATGCCGGAAATGGACGGATGGGCCTTCATCCAAGCGATTCGGGCCAATGAGAGACACAGACATGTGCCGGCCATCGCCCTGACCGCGCTCGATTCCTCGGAACACAGAGAAAAGGCCGAAAAACTCGGGTTTGACGCGTATGAGAAGAAAATCGACCGAGAGCGGTTGCTGGCAAGGGTGTCGGAACTGTTGAAACTGGATGCTTGATGCTGGAGAATGGAGAGATGCAGATGAGCATTAGACTGAAGATATTGATCCCGATGGTTCTCATCGGTGTGGGGCTTGCCTTTTTAGGATATCAGATGATGGAGAGTCAGTTGTCCCATCTGAGAAATCAGACGTTCAAGGATATGACGGAGAACAAGACCCAACAAATATTGAACGCTGTTGATTTTGCTTCGGCCAAGGCACTTGAGACCGCGGCTCTCTTCACCAGACTTCCGGCTGTCATTCAGGCATACCAGCTGGCCCACGGCGGCAACATCGAAGATGAGGCCGATGAAAAGGGGCAGGCTGCCCGTGAAATGCTGCGTCGGGAATTGAAGCCCCTCATGGAAGGATATTCGGAGGTCTTTGAGGGAGAAAAATTGAAGCTCCATTTTCATCTCCCCAACGGCCACAGCCTGGTCAGAATGTGGCGAGAGAAGCAGAGCAGACGAGATGGGACGTGGAGGGACATTTCCGATGACCTTTCGGAATTTCGTGGCACGGTACTTGATGTGAACCGACTGAATCGCCCCGTGCGGGGAATCGAACTGGGACGAGGCGGTTTTGTCATACGCGGCATTGCGCCTATCCCTTCTTCCGAGAGAGCCCCCCTCGGGTCTGTGGAAGTCCTGATAGATTTCAATCCGATTTTGAACAGCATGATCCAACATGGCGACCGGCAACATCTGTCTCTCTTCATGAATGCGGACAGGCTTCCCATCATCCAGGATCCCTCGGTCTTCCCGGTGATTCAGGGGAAATATGTCCATATTTACGGAACAGGCAAACTGCCGGACAAGGATCTGGTGGATGTGAGTCTGCTGGATCAGGGCAGGGACGGACCGGTATTTCTCACAAAGCGGGAGCATCTGCTGAACGCCTTTCCGGTGAAGGACTACAATGGCCGACAGATCGGAATCATCGTGTATGCGTCGGAAATTGCCGTTGAGGAAGGTTTGATTCGCAAGGCCAGCCTGATCCTCGTCGGAACTCTGATCTTCACGCTGATTCTGCTCGGGTTGAGCAATTTCCTCATGTTTTCCGAATTCATTGTGAAGCCCCTCTCGGACATTGTCGCATTTTTGGAGCGGGTTGCAGACGGTGATCTTTCCGAAACGCTTGCCATCCGGAGAAAGGATGAGATTGGCAGGCTGATGGGCACTGTCAATCATATGGTTCTCAACTTCAGTACCATCACAGGTGAGGTGAAATCCAGTGGAAATGCCTTGGTCACAGCGTCTGAGGATATGACACAGAACATTGGTGCGATATCCGCCACCACCGAGGAGATCAGTCTCAGCGCCAGCAATGTGTCAGAATCGGCGAATCAGATGTTGCAGAGCAATACGACGGTGGCCAGTGCGATAGAGGAGATGTCCGCATCCATGAACGAGGTGGGGGCCAACGCGCATAGAGGCTCGCACATTTCGGAAGAGGCCGTCCAAATGGCAGGAAAGGCCCAAGACACCATGGCGTCGCTCGGGAGAGCTGCCAAACAGGTCGGCGAGGTGACCGATCTGATCAAAAAGATCGCAGACAAAACCACGCTTCTCGCTTTGAACGCGGACATCGAGGCCGCGTCCGCGGGGGATGCCGGCAAAGGGTTTGCCGTGGTCGCCAACGAAATCAAGACCTTTGCCCGTCAAAGCACGCAAGCCGCGGATGATATCGCGGTCCGCATCTCCGACATGCAGACAAACAGCGAGCAGGCGGTTGCCGTCATCGGAGAGGTGTCGGGTATCATCAACAGTTTCAGTCGTTCATCCGAGATCATCACCGCCGTGTTGGAGGAACAGATGAAGGCGTCCAACGAGATCGCCTCTCACGCGGCCCAAGCCAACACCCGTGCCGATGACATCGCATATTCCATGGCGCAATTGGCCCAAGGGATCAATGATGTGTCCATGCGTGTGGGCATCGCAGCCGGCCGAAAGGACGATCAGGCTGAAGATCAGGGCGGCGCCGATCGCATGGACGCGTCTGCCGCAGAAATTGAACGGCTTGCCAGAGCACTTCTTGATCTGATGGACCGATTCAAAGTGAACAATGATGATTAAGATCACACAGGATGAGTTCAAGGTCTTTGCCGAATATGTCCGGCAGATATCCGGCCTTTGTCTGGACCAGAGAAAAGCCTATCTCATTGAAACACGGCTGAAAAATCTGATGAGGGAACAGGATTGTGATTCTTACATGGCATTATATCGCAAAGCAAGGGCAGACACTGGCAAATCCTTGGAGAACAAGATCATTGAGGCGATTGTCACCCATGAGACCCTCTTTTTCAGGGATGCTTGGCCCTTTGACCTGCTTCATGAGAAACTTCTCCCGGATATTGTCGCCATGCGGGAAGCCGAATCCCCCCTGCCGATTCGCATCTGGAGTGCAGGATGCGCCACAGGGCAGGAGATTTACAGCATCGCCATGATGTTGCGGGAGACCTTGTCCGACTTGAGAAAATATGCGATCACACTCTTGGGAACAGACATCTCCGCGACCGCCATTGCCCAAGCCGAGAGTGGGACATATCATCGCTTTGAGACGGACCGGGGGCTCTCCTCGATCCGACTGCGGCGGTTTTTTGTTCCAATGGGAAACAACTGGCAGATCAGGGATGACCTGAGAGCCATGACGACTTTCAAGACCCATCATCTGATGCAGCCGCTGAGGGGGTCAGGCGTGTTTGACATCGTGTTTTGCAGAAACGTCGCCATCTACTTTGACGCGGAAGGGCAAAAGAGACTCTTTGACAACCTCGCGACGGTGATGGCTCGCGGGGGCCGACTCATCACCGGTTCCACAGAATCTGTGGTGAATGTCTGCTCCAGGTTCAAGCCAGAGAGACATCAGCGGGCATTTTTTTATCAGTTGAGGTGAGACGTGAAACGTGAAAACAGATGCTGTTCACGAATCATGAATCACGAGTCACGCATCACGAGTCACGAATCACGCATCACGCATCACGCATCAGGGGTGACCGATGAAAAATCTTAGAATACTCGTGGTTGATGACGATCATTTTCTGCTTTCGATAACGAAAAAGGCGATTGAAAAGGCGGGTCATCAGGTGGAGACGGCTGGCAACGGGGCCGATGCCCTTGATCTTATCTCAAAATATCCGTTTGATGGGGTCGTCACCGATCTGAAGATGCCCGGAGACATGGATGGGATTGACCTGCTTGAGGCGGTCAAGGCCGCGGACAGGGATACCGAGGTCATTCTGATGACCAGCCATGCCACCGTTGCCAGCGCGGTGACCGCCATGAAAAAGGGGGCCGCAGACTACCTCCAGAAGCCGGTGAATTTTGAGGAGCTGAACCTCCGCTTGGAGAAGATCCGTCAGATGAAATCGCTGATCAAGGACGCCGACGATCTGCGTGAGGCGATGGACATCACCGAAAACAAAGCCGGCCAGACCATACGGGAACTGGAGATGATGGTCGCGGATCTGCAAAGCCGCCTGTCCGCCATGGAAAAGCGGCTGGCTGAAAAAAAATGAGAGTTGTATGCATCGCTTAACGGAGTTTGCCTCAGTGAAACCCAAGGAGATCGTCCAAATCCGAGACCGGCTGATCCAATGGTACAAGACGCACCATCGCCAACTCCCTTGGCGGGGAGCTGGTGATCCGTATCACATATGGGTCTCGGAGGTAATGCTCCAGCAGACTCAGGTGAGGACGGTCATCCCCTATTACCAACGATTTCTGGAATGTTTCCCCGACTTGGCATCTTTGGCGCGGGCCGATTTGCAGGATGTGCTGAAATTGTGGGAGGGTCTGGGATATTATGCACGGGCAAGGAATTTGCACCGGGCCGCGAACATGGTTCTGACGGAACACGACGGGGAAGTCCCCGACAATTTTGAAGGGTTTCGGAGACTCCCCGGGGTGGGGGACTACATCGCCTCCGCGGTCCAGAGCATCGCCTTTGACGGGGTACACGCGGTCGCGGACGGGAATGTGAAGCGTGTGCTGGCCCGGGTGTTTCAGACGGACGCGGCGGTGAACCAGTCCCGGTCCCACAAATGGTTCAGAGAGACCGCGGGCCGGCTGATGGGGTCCTCCCCGCCCGGGCTTTTCAATCAGGCGATGATGGAACTGGGTGCCCTGATTTGCAAGCCGAGACATCCGGAATGTGGCATCTGTCCGATTCGCTCCTTCTGCCTCGCGTTTCAGAATGGGAAGGTGGGGGAATATCCGAAACGGATCAAGGGGAAGCCGACCCCGGAATGTCATGTGGCCGCGGGGGTGGTCCGCAAAAAGGGCCGGATGCTGATCACCCGCCGAAAACCCGAGGGCCTGCTGGGCGGTTTGTGGGAATTTCCGGGAGGGAAGGTCTGGGAGAAGGAGACGCCCGAACAGGCCTGCATCAGAGAAATCCGGGAGGAGACGAATCTTGTGATTGGGATTGACTCCCACCTCACCCGTGTGCGACACGCGTACACCCACTTCAAGATTTTCATGGATGTGTTCCTGTGTCATCACGTCTCCGGCCGGGTGAGGCTGGACGGACCGGTGGACTTCCGCTGGATCCGGCTGAATGAAATTGACACCTATCCCTTCCCAAAGGCGGACCTCAAATTCATTCCATTGCTGAAGGAAGAATGAAGGATGAACCTCCCTTCCCCCATTGTCTGAACTAGGATTCGCAGGATTAAAAAATTCCCAGGATTGGCCTTGCATTTCCTTTGGCCTCAAAAAAGGTTTCAGAGCGGCAAGCAAACGTATAACGATTTTTCAAATCGTGTGTGTTCAGTCCCTTTGGTATCAGGAAGGGGATCAGAACTTACCGGCACATGAAGCTCGGGTTCCACTTAGAGCTTACAGCTTTTTCAGCACATCAATCATGGAATATGCCTTCCCCCTGATCCCCTGATTGACTTTCTCCGCCAGATAGATCGCCGCGTCCAAGGTCCCTTTGGCATAGACATCCCGTCCGTTTACGTTGTGGGAGAAGGTGAATGTCACGGTGTTGTCGTCTGAAATGAGGGTGTAGGTGTGCCAGCCGTGTCCGTCAAGATATTCTTCCGGCACTCCCCATACGTTTTTCTGGATCTCCGGGTCACGCTCCTTCTGAATCTCCTCTTCGCCAAAGGGAACGCCCAACTTGTTGAAATAATTTGAAATGGCTTTTGCAGTGCCGCTGGTGTCCGCCTTTGCTTTCTGATGGCTCTCCTTTATTTCAAGGGAGTATCCCTCAAAAAGACCGGGAAAGGTGGTGGCCGCGTATTCCATCATGGCCTGAAATCCCACGATCTGCTTGGCCATGTTCGGTGCGATCACCGCGGGGATGGAAGAGGCGTTCACGATATCCGTAAGAAGCGTTCTGTCCCCGCCAGTGGTGCCTATCACAAAGGGAAGGCTGTGCTTGCAGTAGAATTCCGCATTCTCATTCACTGCTGAAGGAAGCGTATAGTCAACGGTGATAAACTCGCGTTCCCTCTCTTTTATATCTTCCATGGCTTGGTCCCGCTCATCCGGGTGAATCAGCCGGATGGTGAGGGAATCCAGCAGATATTCGGTCTCTCTGATTTCAGGGCCAGTCAGTGACGCGGGGATCACTTCAAACTGGCCATCTTCCGCCGCATGTTTTGCCGCATTCACCGCCATATTGCCGGGAATGCCGTTTATCATGAGTTTTATTGGGGGCACTTTATTCTCCCATGTAAATCAAATTTAGTTTCTGCAATGTTTGTTGCTTGGTTTGTTGT